>CANHSW010000006.1 GCA_947463165.1 Cyanobacteriota bacterium | reverse complement strand
CTCCAGCTGGCCCAGGAACCGCTGCTGCAGGCGGCTGCGCAGTTCCACCGCCAGCCGTTCCGCCGTGCGCTTGCCCACGCCAGGAGCCTGGCAGAGGCGGCGCAGGTCGGCCTGCACGATCGCCCGCACCAGCTCTTCCGATTCCAGGCTGCCCAGCAAGCCCAGGGCCATCTGGGGGCCCACGCCGCTCACGGCCACCAGCTCCCGGAACAGATCTCGCTCAGGGCGCCGCTGGAAGCCATAGAGCGTCCAGGCGTCGTCGCGGATGGCCAGGTGGATGTAAAGGGCCAGGCTGGATCCAGGGGCCGGCAGCTGTTGCCAATCTCGCTGGCTCAGCTGCACTTCGTAACCCACGCCAGCCACCCGCAGCAGCAGTCCCCAGCGCTTGTCCTGCTGCCACGGTTCGGCGAGTTCTCCCTGTAACCAGCCGATCATGGGATCAGTTAAGCGCCCCCCATGCTGCCCGCCTTGTCCAGCTCGGCCGGAATCATCGCCCGCCTGCGCCACTGGGGGGTGGGGGCGCTGCTGCTGCTCTGCCTGCTGTTGCCCCTGACCCTGGCGGGTTGCGGCGGCCTCGGCCGGCCGCCGCGGGCGGTGCTGCTGCAGGCGCTGACCCTGCAGATTCAGCTCACCCAAGACGCCATTGCCCAGGCGCTGCAGCTGGAGCCCAGCGGCGAAGCGGAGGTGAGCCGGGTGCGGCTGGAGCGGCAGCAGGCCGTGCCGATGGGGGCCGTCAAGGGCCTGCGGCTGCAGGGTCGCTTTGATTGGCGCCTGGCGGACGATCCGATCCGGGTGGATACCCCATTTGAGCTTTATCTGCAGCGGGGAGAGCGCGGCCAGAGCTGGCGGCTGGTGAGGCCCAGCGGCTCGGCGGCGGCGGACGGCCAGGAGTGGTTCAGCTATCCGCTGCCCCTGCGGGGTTGAGCTGGCCTGCTGAGGCTGATCAGGGTGGCCGCCAGCACCAGCAGGCCACCGGCGATGGTGCTGGCGTCGCTGCTTTCCCCGAAGAACAGCCAGCCCCAGAGCCCGGCCAACAGCACCTGCACATAGCTGATCGCCGTGGCCTGGGCGGCGGGGAGGGCCGTGAGAGCTCGGGTGAGGCCCAGTTGGCCCAGTTGCGTAAACACGCCAACTCCCAGCAACCAGAGCAGTTCCCTGGCACTGGGCATTACGGGCTGGAGCAGCAGGGCCGGCAGGCTCAGCGGCAGGGCCACCAGGGGGAAATAGAAAATGATCACCAGCGGATGCTCGCTGTTGCCCAGGGAGCGCACACTCACGTAGGCCAGGGCGGTGCAGAGGGCCCCAGCTATGCCAATCAAAACCGGCAGGATGGGTAGGGGGTTGGCGGCGCTCCACAAAATCGCCGGTTGGGCCACCAGCACCACCCCGGCCCAGCCCAGGGCCACGGCTATGCCCACCCGCCGGCCAATCGGCTCAGCCAGCAGCAGCCAGGCCAGCAGGGCGGTGAAGGTGGGGTAGAGGTATTGCAGCACCGTGGCGGCGGCCAGGGGCAGGGCCATCAGGGCGCCGTAGACGGCGAACAGGGCGAGGGTGCCGATGGCACCCCGCAGGATCAGTAGCCCCCGCCTCTGGCCCCAGGGTTCCACCCCGGCCCGGCGCAGTAGCCACCAGCTCAGAGTGACGCTGACGATGGCCCGGGCGAACACCACTTCGCCCACGGGGATGTGCCCCCCCAATTGCTTTACACAGACGCCCATCAGCGAAAAGCTCAAGGCGCTGGCCAACATGCTGAGGGCGGCATGATGCTGGGCCAATGGGGCTTGGACATTGGCTGCTGTTGACATTGGCTGCTGTTGAAATTGGCTGCTGCTGAAATGGCTGGGCGGCTGAAATGGCTGGGCGGCTGAAATTGCTGATAAAGATAAAGTTGACAAGTAAAAAATGTTTTTGAGCTAAAAGATTGCACTTGAGCTGATGAGGCCTGGACGTCTTGGCGTGGGCTTTGCCAGGTAAAAAATTATAAAAAATATAAGTGAAAGAGAAACTAATTAAGCGCTTATTGGCATGTCTAGGCTGGTCTGTTCGATGAATTTCACGTCATGGGTGGACAGGCTAGTCAGGAGGGCTTGATTCAGTCTGTGCAGTCCGTCCTTAAAGCGTAGGTAGTTGGTGTGGCTGGACTCCAGGTCAATTACGAAGTCGTAATTGACCTGGGAGATGGTCAGCAGCCGGCAGGAGCGCAAGCGCAGCTTGGGATCGGTATGCACTGCTTCGGTGATCAGTTTTGTTAGCTGTGTTATTTGGTCGCTGCTGGTGGTGCGGTTCACAGACAGGACAATCCTTGATCGGCATACCTGATCAAGGATCTGCTGTAGCCGCAACAGCAGCGACTCGCGGATGTCTAGATAGGTGCGCCAGTCATGAACAGCCACCATCGAAAAGCAGATCAAGGTGAATCCGTCTGCATTATTTTGCTCGATGCTTACCAGGGGATCCTGCAGAATTTCTTGGCTATGCACATGCTTTCTCGCCTTGCTGAGCAGGCTGATAATTTGTTCTGGAGATAGATGGCGATCGATATTGAGGCGCACGTCGAGGGACTGCATGGGGGAATTATTGGAATTGTTGCTGCGGCGTGAGTAGTTGACAATATTTTCTTCGTCGGCGATGGCGTTGGGGATGGTTACTCGGCTCTCCATGGTTTCCAGCTCCAGGGAGCGCAGGCCGATTTTGGTGACGAAACCGAGGTGGGCGCCGATGCGGCAGAACTCACCCACCCGCAGGGGGCGATCGGTTTGGATTGAGAGGCCGGCAAAAAGATTGCCCAGTAATTTGGAAGCCCCCAAGCCGATGGCCAGGCCGGGTACTGCCGAGAAGGCCAGCACGGTGGTGGATGGCAAGCCCAGCTCTATCAGTAGGCGGTAGATCATGGTCAGCATCAGCAAGCCGCCAATTACTCGACATATCGGCATCATTAGATTGCTAACTCTGCGCAGCTGCAGCTCTGAGCTACCGCCGCGCAGATGCACCAGGGCCTCGGACAAGGAGCGACCCATGGCTTCAAGTAAAAAGAATAGGAAAAAGCTGGAGGAAATATAAAAACATGTAGAGAAGAAATAGGTGGATGCGATTAGTGGTGGGCCAGTAAAATTAATCAGGTTGTTCGTGAATTGATTGCAAAGCCAGGTGATTGGAGGTATGGGCAGCAATAGCAACACCCTGCGCCAGGCGAGATTGTCCATGGTCCAGCCAAGGCCTTGACGGCGCGATTGACCGTCGGAAAGGCGATATGAGCGGAGGAGTTTTAATAGTAATAAGCAAAGGGAATATGCGTAGATTGCGAAGGTGACTGCGGCGGCTGATATTTGAAAAATTGTCTGTTCGTAGAAAGAGATTTCGAGAAAAGTGCGCAGCCTTGGCGGCAGGCGCAGATACCATTGTGGAGGTAGTAGAAATCCAGGTGTATTGATGAAATCTTTGTAAAATGTTGGCGTTGCAAATGGCTGAAGTATCACCTTTCTGTCGTCGATCTCCTTGAACATTCGCCTTATGTTGGAGACGGTTGTCGCTGTAAAGAAAAAGTTGATGCCTCGACTGCTGGCGAGGCGCTCGCTGCTCAGGGTGATCGACGTATCAGGAATTGTCCAGCTGTCGCTGGCTTTGCTACGCTGGGAATTGATTGCTCTTATGCCGGCGGAATCTGGTATTTCCAGTGGCGTTGTGCTGTGGGTAAAAATATAGTCGAGCAGTTGCTTGAGTTGCATTGCCGATTCTTCTGCCATGTTCTGGCGAATGCTCTCGGCAAATCCCGAGGCATCCAGGGCTTGCACCGCCAGAGAGAAAAGCATTTCGGCATGCTCCTGGCGCTGCCGAGCCGCCTCACTCCAAAACCAGCCCGGATCGCTTTTGGCCGATAGGCTTATCAGCTCCACCTCCTGGTTCACCTTGGCCATCACCGCGTAGAAATTGAGCAGCGTCTCCAGGGGGCTATCGCCCACCACCTGGTCGAGGGGGGCATCGCTCCAGCGCTGGGCTGTGGCCAGCAGCTCTGGGTAGAAGGGTTGCTCGCTGATCGGGATTGTTCGCAGCGAGCTCGTCCTTAGGGAGCTCGTCCGCAGGGAGTCACTGGCAGCTCGGCTGGGGCCGGAGAGGTTGTTGCCAGCGGCGATCCCTGCCCAAGGAGCTGCCAGCAGGCACAGCAGCAGGGTGAGCAGACCGGCGGCAATTGCCCTTTGCCAGCGCCGCCAATGCGAGTAGGCCAGCATGGATTGGTGCGCTGTATGACGCTGCATTTTGCCAGGGCTTGCCGGCCCGCTTCGCTCCAGGCTGGGCTTGCTTCAGAATGAAGCTCCTGATGGGCACCTGTCGTTGAGTCTGCCCCGCCTGCATCCGCGCACGATTGAAGCCGTCAAGGAGCGGGCCGACATCGTTGATGTGGTGGGTGAGCACGTGGTGCTCAAGAAGAAGGGGCGGGAATTTGTTGGCATCTGCCCCTTCCACGACGACAGCTCGCCGTCGATGACGGTGTCGCCAGCCAAACAATTTTATTACTGCTTTTCCTGCGGTGCCGGCGGCAATGCGATCAAGTTCCTGATGGAACTGCAGCGCCAAAATTTCAGCGATGTGGTGCTGGAGCTGGCGCGGCGCTATCAGCTGCCGATTGAAACCCTGGATGGCCCGCAACAGGAGCGGCTCCGCCAGCAGCTCTCCCGCCGCGAGCAACTTCACCGGGTGCTCAGCCTGGCGGCCGGCTGGTTCCGTTCCCAGTTGCGCTCGGCCGATGGCCAGCAGGCGCTTAGCTATTTGCAGCAAGACCGCCGCCTCAGCGAGTCCAGCCTGGAGGCCTTCCAGTTGGGCTATGCCCCGGATCAATGGGATGGTTTGCTCACTCATCTGCAGCGGGTGGAGGGCTTTGCTCCGGAGCTGCTGGAGGCGGCCGGCCTGGTGGTGGCGCGCAAGGGGGGCGAGGGGTTTTATGACCGCTTTCGCGGTCGGGTGATGGTGCCGATCCACGACCGGCAGGGCCGGGTGATTGGCTTTGGCGGCCGCAGCCTCGGCGCCGCCGAACCCAAATACCTCAATTCCCCCGAGACGGAGGTATTTGAGAAGGGCAAACACCTGTTCGGCTTGGATCGGGCCGCCACGGCGATTCGCCAACAGGATCAGGCGGTGGTGGTGGAGGGCTATTTCGATGTGATCGCCCTGCATGCCGCCGGCATCACCAATTCGGTGGCGGCCCTGGGCACGGCCCTGAGCAGTCAGCAAATCACCCAGCTATGTCGCTGCTGCGATAGCAAGCGGTTGATCCTCAATTTCGATAGCGATGGCGCCGGCGTGCGCGCCGCCCAGCGGGCGATCGGGGCGGTGGAGCAGTTGGCCCTCCAGGGGCAGTTGGAGTTGCGCGTGCTGCACCTGCCGGCCGGTAAAGACCCCGATGAGTTCCTGCAGCAGAAAGGGGCCGGCGATTATCGGGCGCTGCTGGAGGAGGCGCCCCTCTGGCTCGATTGGCAGATTGATCAGGTGCTGGCCGGCCGCGATCTGGCCCGGGTGGACCAGTTTCAACAGGCGGTCACCGCCCTGGTGGCGCTGCTGGGCAAGTTGCCCCAGAGCGCTGTCCGCAGCCACTACCTGCAGCAGGTGGCCGAGCGGCTTTCCGGTGGCCAGGCGCGGCTGGCCCTGCAGCTGGAGGACGACCTGCGCCAGCAGGTGAAGGGCCAGCGCTGGCATGGCCGCTCCCAGAAGTGGGAGCAACCGGGGGAGGCGGGGTTGCGGGAGCGGGCGGAGGCGGAGCTGCTGCGCCTCTATCTCCACTGTCCAGTTCACCGGGGCGCCATCCGCGCTGAGCTGCGGCGCCGGGAGCTGGACGATTTCGCCCTCGCCCACCACCGTCAGCTCTGGGCGGCGATCAGCAATTTGGAGGAGGACAACCTGGGGGCGGGCCGGCTGGAGGCGATCAACCGCGGCAGCGATGGCGGCGAGCAGTTGGCTGATCTTGATTTGTTGCGCCTGCTGGGGGAGCAGCTGTTGGTGGACCAGAGCGCCCTGCTCAACCGGCTGATGCCGCTGCTGGAGCCCAGCGAGGTGCAGCGCCTGGCCCTGCGCCATCCCCTGCTGCAGCTGCGGGGGGCCACGGCGGCCCTGGAGCGGCAGCGCAGCGTCAAACGCTGCCGCCATCTTCTGGCTGCCTGGAGCGGTCAGCGGTTGGAAACCCTGGAGCGTTGCATCGCCCGGTTGCTGGAGCAGGAGGCCGGCGCTGGCGTTGACGGCTCCACTGGCGTTGACGGCCCAAATGCGGCCCGCGCCGCCAGCATCGATCCCCTCGCCGACATGGAACAGCGGATTGAAGCCCTGTTCGCCGAGCTAAACGGCGATGCCCTGCGCTTTCAGCAGCTCTACTACGCCGAGCGCCGCTACCTGGAAGACCTGGATAAGCGGCGCCGCGCCGGCTATGAAGAGGTGTTGGCCCAACCTGCGATCTGATTGCCTAGCCATAAATCAATTGCCAGGCAATGAAACCATTACCTGGCTATGGGCCCATTACCTGGCCTGGCAAACCATGGGGAGCTTGCTGGGCCAGGCAATAGGCCTGCCTTAATAGGCCCGCCTTAACTAGAGGATGATATTGGTTGCGGCAATGCTGGCCAGGCCCGACAGCTGCAGCTCGAACTCCGAGGTGGCGAAGTTTGCATCCACGTTGCCATAGAGGAACAGATTACCCCCGGTTACCTGGTAGCGCAGTTGCCCCGCATTTGTATAATTACCAGTGCCTATAAAGGTGAAGGCTTGATCGCCTGTAGTGGTTGAGTTGGCATCGATGGCGCTCAGGTCGAGCCTGTCTGTGCCAAGCAGGAAGTCGGTAATCGTGTCTCGAATGAGCGCTCCAAATCCAGAGTCTGCCAGGGCATTGTATTTGAATGTATCGATGCCAAGGCCACCGGTCAGGATGTCACCGCCTAGTCCGCCAGTGAGAATGTTGTTTCCTCCGTTCCCCTGGATTATGTTGTTAAGGCTGTTACCAGTGCCATTGATGGCGGCTGCACCGGTGAGGGTCAGATTCTCCAGGTTGGCAGCCAATGTATAGGTGATGGAGCTCTGAATCGTATCGTTTCCAGCAGCAGCAGCTTCTGTTACTGCATCGCCAGTGTTATCGACCACATAGGTGTCATCGCCTAATCCTCCTGCCATATTGTCACCACCTGCGCCGCCATTGAGGATGTTGTCGGCTATGTTTCCCGTGATTATATTGTCAAGTGTATTGCCCGTGCCATTGATCGCGACAGCACCTGTGAGGGTCAGATTCTCTAGGTTGGCAGCCAGGCTGTAGGTGACTGAGGATTGAACAGTGTCTATACCCGCAGCGGCAACTTCTATGGTGACGTCGCCAATATTGTTGACTATATAGGTATCGTTGCCGAATCCACCTGCGAGGACGTTATTGGCTGTGTTCCCCGTGAGGATGTTGTCAAGGGCGTTGCCCGTGCCATTGATCGCGCCAGTACCTGTGAGGATCAGATTCTCCAGGTTGACAGCCAAGGTATAGGTGATCGAGGAGCGAACCGTATCATTGCCATACCCCGCAACTTCTGTCACTAAATCGCCAGCGTTGTCGACCACATAGGTGTCGTCGCCAAATCCAGCCGCCATGTTGTCTGCACCGGCGCCGCCATCGAGGACGTTGCTGGCTCCGTTCCCCGTAAGAATGTTGCCAAGGGAGTTGCCCGTTCCATTGATTGCCTCACTACCTATTAGGCTTAAATTTTCCAGATTTGCACCCAATATATAGGAAATAAATGACCGAACCGTATCGTTGCCTGCGTTAGCAGCTTCCGTAACGATATCAAAATTGTTGTCAACTACATAGGTGTCGTCGCCTAATCCCCCTGCCATGTTGTCTGCACCGGCGCCGCCATCGAGGATATTGCTTGCTCCATTCCCCTGGATTATATTGTTAAGTTCGTTTCCACTGCCATTGATTGCGGCGGTACCGGTGAGAATAATGTTCTCCAGGTTGGCGGCCAGGGTATAAGATACGGAGGACTGAACTGTATCGGTGCCTGCGCCAAGGACTTCTATCGTTTGATCTCCAGTATTGTCGACCACATAAGTATCGTTACCCAATCCACCTACCATGTAGTCAGCACCGGCATCGCCATCGAGAACGTTGTTGGCCCCGTTCCCCTGAAGGTAATTGCTAAGGGCATTACCTTTTCCATCGATAGCGGCAGAACCTGTAAGGACTAGATACTCTAAGTTGGCGCCCAATGTATATGTGATGGAGCTCTCGACTGTATCGGTGCCTGCAGCGGCGGCTTCAGTGACTACATCGCCAGTGTTATCGACCACATAGGTGTCGTTGCCTAATCCACCTGCCATGTTGTCTGCGCCGGCGCCGCCATCAAGTCTGTTGTTGGCCCCGTTACCCTTGAGGATGTTGCTTAGAGTGTTACCCACGCCATTGATGGCGTCAACACCAGTTAGGGTCAGATTCTCAAGGTTGACACCCAATGTATAGGTGATGGAGCTCTCAACTGTATCGGTGCCTGCAGCGGCAGCTTCAGTGACTACATCGCCAGTGTTGTCAACCACATAGGTGTCGTTGCCTAATCCACCGGCCAAGTTGTCTGCACCGGCCTCGCCATCCAGCGTGTCGTTACCATCACCGCCCCTGAGGATGTTTATGGCAGCGTTCCCCTTGAGGATATTGTCCAGGCTGTTACCAGTGCCATTGATGGCGGCTGAACCGGTGAGGGTCAGATTCTCTAGGTTTGCACCCAATGTATAGGTGATGGAACTCGCAACTGTATCGGTGCCTGCGGCGGCAGCTTCAGTAACTATATCGCCAGCGTTATCGACCACATAGGTGTCGTCGCCTAATCCACCTGCCATGGTGTCGGCACCGGCTCCGCCATTGAGGCTGTTGTTGCTGTCGTTTCCGGTGATAGTATCATTGTATATACTGCCAATTACGTGCTCAAATTGTCGAATCTTAATTTGTTGTGGCAGTGGAGCGGGGCTGCCGTTCACTGTTGCCACCCCCGTGGTCAGATTAGTATTAGTGCCAGTTACTGTTAGGCCGCCGCCTGAGATTGCGCCGGAGTGATCGACTACGTCGCCCTGTAGGCTGCTGCCAACTACTGTTTCGATGCTGATTAGGTTGTCGCTGTAGATGCCCTTTTTGAGCGTACGGAAGAAGGCTCCGAGGGTGACAACTGAGCCGATGGAGCTGTAATCGGCAACATCTAAACCGCTGCCACCGTCTAAGGTGTCAAACCCTAGGCTGCCTTTTAATGTGTCGTCGCCTGCGAGGCCAAGATAAAATTCATTTATGCCGCTTCCGGAAATGATGTCCGGTCCTGGTGTGCCAGTAGCCATGGTCGAAGACTCCTGTTAAATGGATTGGGATGAATGAGTTTTCCCATTCACAGTTAAAGACTAGGGTTGCAGACCAGGCTTTTTGGTATTTTGAGTGACAATTATTCACGTGACCACCCTTTCTTGCTGGTATGTGCTTGTTTTTTGCGCGACATGTGTATGTCGTTTAGATGACATATGCGATGGTGCTTGTTGTGGTAGGTGCCGCTGGGAGCGCCGCTAGCTGGAAGACCTAGATAAGCGACGCTGCACCGGCTACGAAGAGGTATTGGCCAAACCTGCGATCTGATTGTCTGGCTATGGGCCTGACCTAACAGGCCCGTCCTAATTAGAGGGTGATATTGGCGGCGGTAATGCTGGCCAGGCCCGACAGTTGTAGCGCAAAATCCGCGTTCGGGTTTGCATCCACGTTGCCGTATAGGAACAGATTTCCCCCACTCACTTGGTAGCCCAGTTGTCCTACATTTGAAAATACGGGGTTGCCAATGATGCCGCCAATTAAGCCTATGAAGGTGAAGAATTGATTGCCGGCGGCGGATAAGTTGGCATCAATGGCGCTCAAGTCTATCCTGTCTGTACCAAATATGCCGCCAAGCTGGAATCCGGTAATCGTATCTTGATTGAATAGTCCAAATGCAGAGTCCGCAATAGAGCCATATACGAATGTATCGTTGCCATTGCCGCCGGTCAAGGTGTCGCTGCCTAGACCGCCAGTGAGGGTGTTATTGGCAGCGTTCCCCTGGATTATGTTGTTAAGGTCGTTGCCTATACCATTGATGGTGGCGGCACCGGTGAGGGTTAGATTCTCCAGGTTTGCACCCAATGTATAGGTGATAGAGCTCTGAACCGTATCGGTGCCTGCGCCGGCAGCTTCTGATACTACATCACCAATGTTATCAACCACATAGATGTCGTTGCCTAATCCACCTATCAAGTTGTCGGCACCGGCTCCGCCATTAAGTACGTCGTTGCCATCACCCCCGCTGAGAATGTTATTGGCCGTGTTCCCCGTGATGATGTTGTCCAGGCTGTTGCCCACGCCATTGATGGCGGCAGCACCGGTGAGGGTTAGATTCTCCAGGTTGGCACCCAATGTATAGGTGATGGAGCTTTGAACCGTATCGATGCCTGCGGCGGCAGCTTCTGTTACTACATCTCCAATGTTGTCAACCACATAGGTGTCATCGCCTAATCCACCTGCCAAGATGTCGGCACCGGCACCGCCATCAAGGATGTTGCTGCCCGTGTTCCCCGTGATGATGTTGTTTAGAGTGTTCCCCGTACCATTGATGGCGGCAGCACCGGTGAGGGTTAGATTCTCCAGATTGACACCCAATGTATAGCTGATGGAGCTCTGAACCGTATCGGTGCCTGCACCGGCAGCTTCTGTTACTATATCTCCAATGTTGTCAACCACATAGGTGTCGTTGCCTAATCCACCATTCAAGATGTCGGCGCCGGCGCCGCCATCAAGGATGTTGTTGGCTCCGTTCCCTGTGATGACGTTGTTTAGAGTGTTCCCTGTGCCATTAATGGCGGCAACACCGGTGAGGGTTAGATTCTCCAGATTGGCACCCAATGCATAGGTGATGGAGCTCTGAACGGTATCGATGCCTGCGGCGGCAGCTTCTGTTACTACATCGCCAATGTTGTCAACTACATAGGTGTCATCGCCTAATCCACCTGCCAGGATGTCGGCACCGGCACCGCCATTAAGGATGTTGTTGCTGCCGTTGCCGGTGATGGTGTCATTGAAGTTGCTGCCGATTACGTTCTCAAACTGGCTGACGTTGAAACTCAGTGGTACACCGTTGACGATCAGCACGCCGCCGGGGCCATTGATGCTGATCAACCCACTGGCGAGATTGGCGGTGGTGTTGGTTGCTGGTGCGATGGTCCCGCTTAGATCGACGGTGTCCCCCAGCAGGCTGCTGCCAACTATCTTTTCGATGCTGATTAGCCTGTCGGTGAAGGCGCCCTTTTGGAGAACACCGAAGGCCCCGAGGGTGACAACTGTGCCGATGGAGCTGTAATCAGCGACATCGGAACCCAAGCCGCCGTCCAGGGTGTCAAACCCTGCGCTACCTTTTAATGTGTCATTACCTGCGAGGCCTAGATAAATTTCATCGAAGATGGTTCCGGTAATTACGTCGGATCCTGGTGTGCCAGTAGGCATGGCTGAAATCTCCTGTTGAATGGGATGGAATGACCTTTGTCATCCACAACTTAAGAGTAGGGGATCGAGCTGGATCTTTGAGTGTTTTGGACGACAATGGCTTGTCTTTTTGTCGACAAATACTTGTCATTTAGGTGACAGGTGCATTGCCCCTGTTGTGTTAGCCGCAGTTTGATGGGTTGCTTGGCTGGTAAGTGGTGGCCGTTGTAGTTGGCCTGGTAACTGCCGCTCTGGTCTGCGCTGACCAGTGGGGCGTTTTCCAGTAATCAATAGCTGGCTGATGGCATCGCCCTAGAATCGGCTTAATGATCGAGGCTTCCCTTGGCTTTTTTTGAGGTGATCTGGCAGGGCGAAGCGATCGGCGATGGCGGTGATCTGGGCGAAGCCCTGGAGGCCTATGCCGCCGTGGCGCCAGAAGTAGCCAGCTGGGAGGAGGCCTGTGCCGCCGGCGCTCCCTGTCTGCGCCGCTATGGCTCCTTTGATGCTTTTCTAGATAACGCCGACGAACTGGAAACGATTCCAGTGACGGCTGCGATGATTGAAACCGCCCTAGCCGCCATCAAGCCCCAGCCGGCAGAGTAGAGATCAAAATTTTATAGCTGAACCGCCCACATCACCCTTTCCTATCCCATCACTTTGGGGATGGCGGGACTCCCAGCTTCTGCAGCGCTGTTCTCATGAAAAAGTCAGCATTAGGCAATCGACTAGCAAGTGGCAGGCAATTGACTAGGCATAAGTATCAGGTAATTGGCTGGGCAGAAGTGGTAAAGGGGTTGTCGATTGGCTGGGCCACCGATGGCGATCTTCCTGAGATTCCCTGCTTAAGTGGCGGAATTGTAAGTGGTGGCGTTAAACGTTAAACAAAAATTCCATCACATCCCCCTCTTGCACCACATATTCTTTGCCCTCGCTGCGCAGCCAGCCCTTGTTGCGGGCCTCCACCAGGGAGCCGGCCTCCAGTAGTTGGCTGTAGCCGATCGTTTGGGCGCGGATGAAGCCCCGCTCGAAATCGGTGTGGATTACCCCTGCCGCCTGGGGGGCGCTCATGCCTGCATTGATCGTCCAGGCGCGGGTTTCCTTGGGGCCAGTGGTGAAATAGGTGCGTAGGCCCAGCAGTCGATAGGTGGCGCGAATCAGGCCCTGCAGACCCCCTTCCTCCACCCCTAGGCCCTCTAGAAACTCCAGCCGATCCGCTTCAGGCAGCTCGATTAATTCGGCCTCCACCTGGGCGGAGATGAGCACGGTTTCTGCCCCCTCCTGGGCGGCCAGTTTCTGCACCGCTTCCACGTAGCTATTGCCGCTGGCCAGGTCGTCTTCGCTCACATTGGTGGCATAAATTATTGGCTTGGCGGTGAGTAGGCCGAGCGGTTTCACCAGATCGGCCTCCTCATCGCTGAGCCCTAGGGAGCGCACGGCACCGCCGGCATCCAATTGGGCCTGGATGCGTTCCAGCAGCGTGTCTTCCAGCTGGGCCTCCCTGCTGGTGCGCAGCTGTTTTTTGATCCGCTCGCGCCGCTTCTCCACCTGGGCCAGATCGGCCAGCGCCAGTTCCAGGTTGATCACCTCGGCGTCCCTGGCCGGCCCCACCGAACCCGACACGTGGATCACGTCGTCGTTGTCAAAGCAGCGCACCACATGCACGATGGCGTCCACCTCGCGGATGTTGGCCAGGAATTTGTTCCCCAGACCCTCCCCCTGGCTGGCGCCCGCCACCAGGCCGGCAATGTCCACGAACTCCACCCTGGTGGGGATCAACTCGCGGCTGCCGCTCAGCTCGGCCAGCTGGTTCAGGCGCGGGTCTGGCACCGCCACCACCCCGGAGTTGGGCTCGATGGTGCAGAAGGGATAGTTGGCCGCCTCCGCTTGGGCGTTGGCCACCAGGGCATTGAACAGGGTGGACTTGCCCACGTTGGGCAGCCCCACGATTCCGGCTTTAAGCATCGCTGAAATCTACGGGCCTCCCCCGCTGCTGAGGATTACCGGCCATGGGGGTCCCCAGCGATTGACAGCGCCAGTTTTTCGATGGCCTTTACGGCTGAGTGGCTAAGGGGTCTGGAAAACCGCAGTCTCTTGAGGATCGCGCGAGAATGGCTCAAGCGACCTGTCGGCCATCTCCACCCTCACCACCCAGCCCGAGGCCCCTGGTCAGCCCCCAGCCCCTGGTCAGCCCCCGATTCCTGGGCAACCCCCGGTCCCTAGCCAGCCCTCCGCCATCCCCTTGGCTACTCCTCTCCTGCAGCGCCCCCTGTTGCGTCGGCGTCGCCTTTGGGCGGCTACAGCGTTGCTGCTGCTGGCCGTTGGCTTTGGCCTCTGGCAGCGCCAGCAGGCCCGCGGTGCCCGCAATCTGTCCGATTACACGGTGTTGGCCGCATCCGGCACCCTGCCCGGGGTGGTGACGGCCACGGGGGAATTGGCCGCCGTGCAGCGGGTGAATGTGAGCCCCAAGCGCCAGGGAGTGCTGCTGGATCTCGAAGTGGAGGAGGGGGACCGGGTGGTGCGCGGCCAGCCCTTGGCCCGGATGGATAGCGGCGATCTGGACGATCGCATCGCCGAATTCCAGTTCAACCTGCGGGTGGCGACGGCCCAGTTGGAGCGCACCCGCAGCGAATGGCAGAGGCGTCGCCAGCTGTTTGAAAGCAAAGCGATCAGCGCCGATGACTACAACAAGGCCCTGAGTGCCTACCAGGCCGATCGTGCCGCCATGGAGGCGGCCCGCGAGCGGCTTCAGCAGCGCCAGGTGGAGCGCAGTGAATTGATCGTGCGCGCCCCCTTCAGCGGCGTGATCAGCCAGCGGTTCACCGATCCCGGTTCGTTTGTCACCCCCACCACCACCGCCTCGGCCAACGCCGGTGCCACCAGCTCGTCGATCGTGGAGCTGGTGCAGGGGCTGGAGGTGGTGGCCAAGGTGCCCGAGAGCGACATCGGCCGCATTCGCTTGGGCCAATTGGCCAAGGTGCGGGTGGATTCCTTCCCGGATCTACGTTTCGCGGCTCGCGTCAAGCGCATTGCGCCCCGGGCGGTGAAGGTGAACAACGTCACCTCTTTTGACGTGGTTTTGCGCTTTGTCGACGAGGTGCCCTTACTGCGGATCGGTATGACCGCAGACGTGGATTTCCAGACCGGGGCCCTGCGCGCCGACACCCTGGTGCCCACGGTGGCAGTGGTCACCGAACAGGGCAAGCCCGGCGTGCTGCTGGTGGACGCCAACGATCGGCCCCGCTTTCAGCCGGTGGAACTGGGCGTGAGCGCTGGCCGCAACACCCAGATCCTCTCCGGCATTGAGGCCGGCACCCGCATCTTCATCGACCTGCCCCCCTGGGCCAAGAAGCGCAGTTAGCCGCCCGACATTTGCTTATTGGCAATCAGCACCGGCAATAACGAACCGTTGCTTACGAGTCTGCGTCCTCAGCTCTAGCGGCCAGAAACCGGCGGCAGGCCGCCACGATCCTGCCGCTGGCCTGGCCATCGCCGAAGGGGTTATGGGCCCTGGCCATCGCCTCATAGGCCGCTGGATCGGTGAGCAGCCTGCTGGCCTCGGCGACGATATCGGCGCTGGCGGTGCCGATCAGCTTGGCGGTGCCGGCGCTCACCGCCTCCGGTCGTTCGGTGGTGCGGCGCAGCACCAGCACGGGCTTGCCCAGGGCTGGGGCCTCCTCCTGGAGGCCGCCGGAATCGGTGAGCACCAGGGTGGCGCCCCGCATGGCGGCCACCAATTGGTCGTAGTCGAGCGGTTCGGTGAGGAAGGCGCGCGGATGGGATCCGAGCATGGCCTGCAGCGGTTCGCGCACGGTGGGGTTGCGGTGCAGCGGCAGCAGCAGCGCCAGATCGGGGAACCGTTCCAGCAGCTCCAGGAAGCCATTGCCGATGGCGCTGAGGCGCTCACCCCAGTTTTCGCGTCTGTGCACCGTGGCCAGGATCACCCGCTGCCGCTGCCAATCCAGACCGGGCAGGGCGTAGGCCGGGGCCTGTTCGGCCATCAGCAGCAGAGCATCGATCACGGTGTTGCCGGTGGTGAGCACCTCGCCGATCACGCCGGAGGCCCGGCAGTTGGCCGCCGCCACCGGCGTGGGGGCGAAGTGGAGCAGGGCCAGCTGGGAGATCAGGCGGCGGTTGGCCTCCTCCGGGAAGGGGTCGAACAGGTTGTCGGTGCGCAGACCCGCCTCCACATGGCCCACCGGGATCTGGGCGTAGAAGGCCGCCAGGGCCGAGGCGAAGGCGGTGCTGGTGTCGCCCTGCACCAACACCAGCTCCGGCCGATGGTCGGCGAATTCCCGCTCCAGCCCCGTCAGGGCCCCGCAGGTCACATGGGTGAGGGTTTGCTTCGGGGCCATCAGGGCCAGATCGCAGTCGGCAGTGATGCCGAACAGATCCATCACCTGGCTCACCATCTCCCGGTGCTGGCCCGTGAGCACCACCCGGGTGCGGAAATCGGCGGCCTCTTGGAAGGCTCGGATCACCGGCGCCAGTTTGATCGCCTCGGGCCTGGTGCCCAGCACGATCGTCACCAGGGGGTTCGCCACGGCCGGGGTCCAGATGGGCGGATCCTAGGGATGCTGCCTGCGGATTTCCCTGGCCCAGACGCGACCTACCAGCAACAGGGCCAGGCCGAGCGGCATTTTTTGGCGCTGAGCCAGCTCAGCCGGCCCAGAGGCGGCCCAGCAGCAACAGGGTCAGGCCTACTGATAGCCCCAGCATGGCCAGCCGGCCGTTCCAGATTTCCGCCTGGGGCGTAAAGCCGCGCCGCCAGGAATTCAGTTCCGCCGCACTCACAGGCTCTGAATCCAAGCTTGCTGTGGCTGGATCGGCCCCGCCAGCTGCAGCTGGGCTGGCGGTGCCCTCAGCAGCGTTAGCTAGGGGCTCTGCCTGCAGAGAGGCGGCAACCAGGCCTTCGCTGGAGGGGGCATTCATGGCACCGTCGCAGATATCTTCTATGCGATCAGCCTAGGCTTAAAAAAGGGCTGGCGTTTGATAAAGACCCTCCGCCTCGGCCAGGGGCAAGCGCGCCGCCACCCCCAGATCCCCTGGGCTGCAATGGCCCTGGGCCAGTCGTTCGGCCGCCGCCACGCCGATCATCGCCGCATTGTCTGTGCAGTAGGCCAGCGGCGCCACCCGCCACTGCAGGCCAAGGGCTTCGCAACGCCGTTCCAGCAGCTGTCTGAGCCTCCGGTTGGCGGCCACCCCTCCCACCAGCACCAGGGTGGCCAGGCCCTCGTCGGCGGCACAGCGGCAGCTGCGTTCCACCAACACCTCCGCCACCACCCGCTCGAAGCTGGCCGCTAGATCGGCCACCGGCAGGCTGGCCTCCCCCTCCAGGGCACGCACCTGGCGGAGCATGGCGGTTTTGAGGCCACTGAAGCTGAAGTCGTAGGGGTGGAAGCCCCCCTCCGGCCGCGACACACGGCCCTTGGGCAGCTCAAAACGGTTGGCATCGCCGGCGGCGGCGGCGGCCTGGATCGCCGGACCGCCCGGATAGCCCAGGCCCAGCAGCCGCGCCACCTTGTCGAAGGCCTCGCCGGCGGCATCGTCATGGCTGCGGCCCAAACGCCGGTATTGGCCAGGACCATCCACCCGAATCAACTCGGTGTGGCCACCGCTCACCAGCAGCACCAGATAGGGGCCCGCTGGCAGGGGCTCCCCCAGCTGCACCGAGCAGAGATGGCCCTCCAGGTGGTGCACCCCCAGGAACGGCTTGTTGTGCAGTCGAGCCAGGGTGCGACCGGTGACCGAGGCCACCAGCAAGGCGCCCAGCAGCCCCGGCGCCACCGTGGCGGCCACCGCATCGACGGCTGAAAGGGACAGGCCGCTTTCGGCGCATACCCGCTCGATCAGCAGCGGCAGGGCCTCCACATGGCGGCGCGAGGCGATCTCCGGCACCACGCCACCCCAGCGGGCGTGCTCCTCCACCTGGGAGGCCACGGCACTGGCCAGCACGTGCCGATCGCAAACGATTGCCGCCGCCGACTCGTCACAACTTGTTTCGAGGGCTAGCACCGTGGGCATCGGTTTACACCGCCTCACCTAGTGTCCGCCAAGACATCCTGCTCCTTTGCGGGCCCGACCCCGATGCGCCGTCTCTTTGCCGTCGTTCTCTCCGCATTCCTGCTCTTCGGATTTGCTTCCGGAGCCCAGGCAGATGTAGGCGGCCTCACCCCCTGCTCTGAAAGCGCCCGTTTCCAGCAACGGGCCGCTGCTGCCAAAACCGACCAGGCCAAGGCTCGTTTTGACATGTACAGCCAGGCCCTCTGCGGCACCGATGGCCTGCCCCACCTGATCGTGGACGGCCGCTGGAGCCACGCCGGTGATTTCATCATCCCCGGCATCGCTTTCCTCTACATCGCCGGCACCATTGGCTGGGCTGGTCGTAGCTATCTGCAGGCGATCCGCAACGACAAGGACGCCACCATGAAGGAGATCCAGATCGATCTTGGCCTGGCCTTCAAGAGCACCCTGGGCGCCGCCTCCTGGCCCCTGGCTGCTTTCAAGGAATTCACCGGCGGTCAGCTGGTGGAATCCGACTCCAAAGTGACTGTCTCACCTCGCTGAGATTCGCAGCTGAGAGCAGCTGAGATTCGCCTAGGGATTGGATTTGCCAGGTTATTGCTGGCTCCGGCAGCCTGGGTTTAGCCAGAATCAAATCAAATCCAACCTTCGCTTTTCCGTCACTTCTTTATCGTCGTTCCGCCTTCAACAGCCATGAAAAAATTCCTCACCACTGCCCCGGTTTTTGCTGCCGTCTGGTTCACCATCACCGCTGGCATCTTGATCGAGTTCAACCGCTTCTTCCCCGACCTGCTCTTCCATCCCCTTTGATTTAAGGGTTTTGATTAGTAGGCTTTAATCGCTAGTTTGATAGACTTTGATTGGCGGCTCCCCTGGGGGCCGCTTTTTATGTTGTCCATACATATCTGCTGGGCCATAAATGTCGCCGCGCCGCGCGAAACGTTGCAGCGACTGAATTACCCCTCGCTTCGGCGAGTGGTGGGGTGTTTTTCGAGGCGCCCATTCTTGAAAGCGCCCAATCACAGCTGCAAATCGCAGCAAAGCTGCCCTCAGCTGATTAGGCCCATCTGCGCTTCTAGTGCCGCCAGGGCTTGATCGAGATCATCATTCACCAGGATTGCGTCAAATTCCTCGGCCGCAGCCAGTTCCACCTGGGCCCGCTGCAGCCGTCGGCCGATCGCCTCCTCGCTATCGGTGCCACGGCTGCGGATGCGTCGCTCCAGCTCGGTGAAACTGGGGGGGCGCACAAACACCTGGAAGCCAGCCGGGAAGCTGCGGCGCACCTGTCGTGCCCCCTCCAATTCGATTTCCAGCAACACTGGCCGGCCAGCGGCTAACTGCTCTTCCACGGCATTGCGCGGGGTGCCATAGAGATTGCCGGCAAACTCGGCCCATTCCAGAAAGCCCGCCTCGGCCACCTGCAGCTCAAATTGCTCGCGGTTCAAGAAAAAATAGCTCTGGCCTGGCAGCTCGCCCTGGCGCGGCGCCCGGGTGGTGGCCGATACCGATAGCCAGATGCTGGGGTGTTTGGCCAGCAAGCGGGCCACCAGGGTGCCCTTGCCCACCCCGCTGGGGCCGGTGATCACGGTGAGGCGCCCGGGGGCCATGGCATAGCGGCAGGCAGCACTGCACAGTAGAAAGCCACCGGACCCAATCCTCCCCAGCGCCATGGCCAGCCGGCAGCCCCAGCAGCCAGGCCTGCAGCAACTGGATGTCACCAGCCTCAAGGCGGTGTTAACGGAGTGGCGGGCCAATCTGCTGCCCAGTCGCTTTGAAAAGGCCCAGCAGCCCGATCCCCAGGCGATCCAGCTGGGCCTGCGCAGCCTCACCGGCATCCATTGGCTGGAGCTGAGCTGGCAGCCCGATGCGGCTCGGCTGCATCGCATCGATCCGCCCCCGCGCCAGGGCGATGGCAGCACCTTGGCCCAGCAGTTGCAGCACGGTCTGCGCGGTCTGGCCCTGGTGGCGATCGAGCAGCCGGGTTGGGAGCGGGTGGTGAAGCTGGCCTTCGCGCGGCGGCCCGCCGAACCGCCCGAACGTTGGCTGGTGGCCGAATTGATGGGTCGCCACAGCAACCTGTTGCTGCTCGATGGCCAGCGGCGGGTGATCGCCCTGGCCCGCCAGGTGCGCTCGCAACAGTCCAGGCTGCGGCCGATCGGCACCGGCGACGACTACATAAATCCTCCCCCCCTTGCTGGCGAGCCACCTCGGTTGGAGGAGAGTGCCGCCAGTTGGCGGCGGCGGCTCAGCCTGCTGCCCCTGCCCCTGGCCCAGGCCCTGCTGGGGGCCTATCAGGGGGTCAGTCCAGCGCTGGTGGCTCAACTGCTGCCCGCCGACTGGCAGCAGTTGCCGGTGGGGGCGTTGAGCGATGACCAGTGGCAGCTGCTCTGGCGGAACTGGCGCCACTGGTTGGAGTCGGTGGCTGCCGAGCGCTTCCGCTGGCGGCCCCAGGGCCCTGGCTACCGCTGCTGGTCGGCGGTCTTGGCCAGCGATGGCCCCAGTAGCGATGGCCCCAGCTCCCAAGGCGTTCATCCGCAAGGGCCGGAGCCGCAGCAAGGTTTAGAGGCAGTTGGCAGGGCTACGGCGGCGGCCAGGGGAACGGTTTGGCCGCTCAACCAGGCGATCGCTAATTACTACCAGCTGAGGCTCGATAGCCGCCGGTTGGAACAGCAGCGCCAGCAGTTGCAGCATCGCCTGGAGCAGGCCGCCGAGCGGGAAGGCCACCAGGCCAGCGAACAGCAGGGGCTGTTGGCGGCCACCCGGGGCAGCCAGGATTTACAAACTCAGGCCGATGAGCTGCTCAGTCAGCGGCAGCCCAGCCGCGCCTGCATCGACTCGGCCCAGGCGCTCTACAAGCGCGCCCGCAAGTTACGCCGCGCCGTGGCGGCCATAGAGGAGCGGCTGGAGTTGCACCGGCAGCGGCGGGAGGCCATCGAGGCCAGCCTCATCTACCTGGAGCAGGCCGACGACCTGGAGCAGTTGCAGGGGCTCGCCCAGGACAGCGCCTCATTGCTGGGGTTGGGGCGCCGCCAGGCGCCCGGGGCTGGCAGCCGCAGGGAGCAGCGCGGCGTCCCCCGGCCGCTGGAACTGCAAACCCCGGATGGTCTGATCGTGCAAGTGGGCCGCAACCATCGCCAAAATGAATGGATCAGCCTGCGCCAGGCCCGCCGCGGCGATCTCTGGTTCCACGCCCAGGAGCTGCCTGGCAGCCACGTGGTGCTGAAGAGCTCCGCCCAGGTGGCATCCGACGCGGACCTGCAGTGGGCGGCCGATCTGGCGGCCCACTTCAGCCGCGGCCGGGGCAACAGCCGCGTGCCGGTGGTGATGGTGCCCACCGATGACCTCCAGCGCATCCCCGCCGCCGTGCCGGGCACGGTCAGTCATCGGGGCGGCAGCGTCCTCTGGGGCCGACCGCAGCGGGCGGACGCCCTGTTGGCCTCGGTGCCTAGCCTCAAGCCTGCGTCGGGGCCATGACCATTCCCGAGTCTTTACAGCCAACCGTTCAGGCGATTACCCCAGCCGTCTCCACAGACGAGCGCTCAACCCCTGCTGATCCACAGGTGGCCCTGGCGCCAAAGCCGCTGCGGCAAAGCGGCCCTGCCGACCCGGACAGCTTCCCGGGCGAGGTGGAGATGACCCTGGTGGAGCACCTGGAGGAGTTGAGGCGGCGCATCCTGCGCAGCCTGCTGGCCCTGGAGTTGGCCGCGGCGGCCTGCCTGGCCTTCGTGCGACCGCTGGTGCGGCTGCTGGAGCTGCCCGCCGGTGAAATTCGCTTTCGGCAGCGGGCGCCGGGAGAGTTTTTGTTTGTTTCTTTGAAGGTGGCCGGCTACGGGGGCCTCACCCTGGCGCT
>CANHSW010000005.1 GCA_947463165.1 Cyanobacteriota bacterium | reverse complement strand
GATCGGCTGTTGGTGAACTACGACCGCCGGAAACTGGGCCAGAGCGGTGGCGGTCACATTGCGCCACTGGCCGCTTACCACGCCGCCAGCGATCGGGTGCTGATCCTCGAGGTGGCCCGCTATCGCTATCCATCCGTGTGGGTGCCCTTGAAGGAGCTGTGGCAGGCGCTGCGCAGCCTGGATTCCGACAGTGGTCTCAGCCGGGGGCTAGTGGTGGTGGAACGCTGATTATTGGCAGAGCAACCCCAGCCATGGCCGATTTATCTAAAGCCGAATCATCTAAAAGCGAATTGCCCAGTTGGCCTCCACCGCGGGTTGATGCTGAGGCCTGGGTGGCCGCTTCTGCCGTGTTGATCGGCGATGTGAGCCTGGCCGCCGGCGCCAGCCTCTGGCCCATGGCCGTCGCCCGCGGCGATCTGAGTGCGATCAGGATTGGGGTTGGTAGCAATGTGCAGGACGGAGCGGTGCTGCATGGCGACCCGGGCCAGCCGGTGCTGATCGGGGCCGATGTGACCATTGGCCATCGGGCGGTGATCCATGGCGCCACCCTGGAAGACGGCTGTCTAATCGGCATCGGCGCGATCGTGCTCAATGGCGTCACCGTGGGGGCTGGAGCCCTGGTGGCGGCCGGATCGGTGGTAACCAGGGACGTGCCACCCCGCAGCCTGGTGATGGGTGCTCCCGCTGTGCTGAAGCGGGAACTAAGCGCCGAGGCGGTGGCTGAACAGCTAGAGCACGCCCGCCGCTATCGCCAGTTGGCCATGGTGCATGCCGCCCACACCAAAGCTCTGGAATCCGCAGCCGCCGGGCGATCAAAGCCTGAACCGGCGAGCGAATAAATCGGAGCCACCGGCCGATCAATGCCTGATCCGCAGAGCCAATAATCCAGAACCGCCGAGCCCGGAGCGGTCGAGCGAGTAATCCCGAGCCGCCGGGGGAACGAATGTAGATATCGATCAGCTCGGCGGGGCGTTGCAGCGGTGGCCAAGCGGGGTCCGTAAGATCATTGCCATCCTTTTCCCTTGCCTTCCCATGGACGCTCGGCTGGTGCTGGTTGCCGCTCCGATCCTGCTGGCCGCTAGCTGGGCTGTATTTCACATCGGCCGGGCCGCTGTAGGTCAGCTGCAGCTGATGCTCAAGCGCGCCCGGGCCTGATGGTCGCCATCCCAGGCGAGCCAGCGGCCCCAATCGCTCCCACCAATCACCAGCAGCCCAGCCTGCTGGTGATTGGTGCTGGCCTGGCTGGCACCGAGGCGGCCTGGCAAATAGCCGAGGCCGGCCTGGCGGTGCGGCTGGTGGAAATGCGGCCCCTGCATCGCTCCCCCGCCCACCACAGCGGCGAGTTCGCCGAGTTGGTGTGCAGCAATAGCTTCGGCGCCCTTAGCAGCGATCGAGCCGCAGGGCTGCTGCAGGAAGAGCTGCGGCGGCTGGGTTCTTTGGTGATTGCCACCGCCGATGCCCATGCGGTGCCCGCCGGGGGCGCCCTGGCGGTGGATCGGGGTCGCTACAGCGCCGCCCTCACCGCCCGCCTGGAGGCCCACCCCCTGGTAACGGTGGAGCGCCGCGAACAAACCCAATTGCCGGCGGCGGATCAAATCGCCGTGCTGGCCACCGGCCCGCTCACCAGTGAGCCCCTGGCCGAGCAGCTGCGCGCCTTCACGGGCCGCGATGATTGCCACTTCTTTGATGCGGCCAGCCCAATTGTGGCCGGTGAGAGTATCGATCTGGAGCTGGCGTTTCGCGCCTCTCGCTATGACAAGGGCGATGCCGATTATATAAATTGTCCGATGAATAAGCAGCAGTACCTCGCCTTTCGCGAGGCCCTGCTCAGCGCCGAACAGGCGGAGCTCAAGGATTTCGAGCGGGAGAACGCCAGCTTCTTCGAGGGCTGTCTGCCGATCGAGGAACTGGCTCGCCGCGGCGAAGACACCATGCGCTACGGACCGCTCAAGCCGATCGGCCTCTGGGATCCCCGCTGGGGGGATGTCCAGGACGCGGCGGTGCGCCGGGCCCAGCGGGCCTATGCGGTGGTGCAGCTGCGCCAAGAAGACAAGGATGGGCGGCTCTGGAACCTGGTGGGTTTCCAGACCAACCTCAAATGGGGCGAGCAGCAGAGGGTGCTGCGCCTGATTCCAGGCCTGGAGAAAGCCGACTTCGTGCGCTTTGGGGTGATGCATCGCAACACCTTCCTGGAATCGCCCCAGCTGCTGGATGCCAGCCTGCAATTCCGCAGCCGCCCCCAGCTGCTGGCAGCGGGCCAGATCACCGGCACCGAGGGCTATGCGGCGGCGGTGGCCGGTGGTTGGCTGGCAGGCACCAACGCCGCCCGCCTGGCCAAAGGGCTGGCGCCGATCAGCCTGCCGGCCACCACGATGATCGGCGCCTTGACCCACTTCATCGCCGAGGCCCCCAGCAAAACTTTCCAGCCGATGCCCCCCAACTTCGGCCTGCTGCCGGATCTGCCCGAGCGCATCCGCGACAAGCGCAGTCGCTATGGCGCCTATCGCGACCGGGCCCTCGCCGATCTGGAGCCCTACCGCCAGGTCGCCCAGCCGCAGCTGGCGCTTGCCGGCTAGGGCACTCGCTGCGCTGCGGCATTCGAGGTGCTGCGGTAGTCAAGTCGCTGCGGCAGCAACTGGGGCCTGGCCGCTTGCTACGGGCAACAGGCTCCTGGCTCCCCGGGGTCAGCTGAGCCAGTTGGCGCAGGTATTAGCTGAACCTGCTGAGCTGGCAGCTTTATGCCTGAACCCCAACCCCTAAGGTCGCAGCCAGCCTCCCTTCCGCCGGTGCCCAGCGCTCCAGCTCCTAGCAGTTCCACCAGTAACTCCAGCGCCAACGGCTCCAGCAGTAACCCCAGCGCCACCAGTAATTCCAGTTCCAGCAGCTCAGCTCCAGCCAGCTGGGATGCGGTGGTGATCGGCGCCGGCATCGGCGGGCTGGTTACCGCCAGCCAACTGGCCGCCAAGGGGGCGAGGGTGCTGGTGCTGGAGCGCTACTTAATTCCCGGCGGCAGCGGCGGCAGCTTCAAGCGGGCGGGCTACACGTTTGACGTGGGCGCCTCAATGATCTTTGGCTTTGGCAGCAAGGGCCACACCAACCTGCTCACCCGGGCCCTGGCGGATGTGGGCCAGCACTGCGAGACGATCCCCGACCCGGCTCAACTGGAATACCACCTGCCGGGCGGTCTGCGGCTGGCGGTGGATCGAAACTACGAGCGCTTTATCGCCGATCTCACCGCCCTGTTCCCCCACGAGGCCAAGGGCATCCGCGCCTTTTATGACACCTGTTGGAGCGTGTTTCGCTGCCTCGATGCGATGCCGCTGCTCTCCCTGGAAGACCCGGCCTACCTGGCCAAGGTGTTCTTCAAGGCGCCGCTGGCCTGCCTGGGCCTGGCCCGCTGGTTACCGGTGAATGCCGGAGATGTGGCGCGAAAGCACATTCGCGATCCCTATCTACTGAAGTTTATTGATATGGAATGTTTCTGCTGGAGCGTGATGCCGGCGGATCGCACGCCGATGATCAATGCCGGCATGGTGTTCTCCGATCGCCATGCCGGCGGCATCAATTACCCCAGGGGTGGGGTGGGGGTGATCGCTGAAAAACTAGTGGCTGGATTGCAGAGCCACGGCGGTGAGATCCGCTATCGGGCCCGCGTTACCAAGGTGATCCTGGAGCAGGGCAGGGCTGTGGGGGTGGAGCTGGCCAGTGGTGAGCGGATTCAGGCGCGAAGGGTGATCAGCAACGCCACCCGCTGGGACACCTTTGCCGGCGAAGGCTCGGGCAAGTCCAGCCTGGTGGACGCGGCCCACACCCCCGCCGCGGAAGGCCGCTGGCGGCAGCGCTATAAGGCCTCCCCCTCCTTCCTGTCGCTGCATCTGGGGGTGAAGGCCGAGCTGATTGCCGCCGGCACCCACGTGCATCACCTGCTGCTGGAGCAGTGGCAGGAAATGGATGCCGAACAGGGCACGATTTTCGTTTCCATCCCCACCCTGCTGGACCCCAGCCTGGCGCCGGCTGGCCAACACATCGTGCATACCTTCACACCTTCTTCCATGCAGGAATGGCAGGGTCTATCCCCCGGTGAATACCAAGCCAAGAAACAGGCCGATGCCCAGCGGTTGATCCGGCGATTGGAATCAATCCTGCCGGGCTTGTCGGCAGCAATCAGCCATTGCGAGGTGGGCACGCCCCGCAGCCACCGCCGCTTTCTGGGCCGAATCGATGGCAGCTATGGACCGATTCCCAGCCGGCGCCTGCCCGGTTTGCTGCCGATGCCCTTCAACCGCACCGCCATTCCCGGGCTCTATGGCGTGGGCGATTCCTGTTTTCCAGGCCAGGGGCTAAATGCCGTGGCCTTCAGTGGTTACGCCTGCTCCCACCGCGTGGGCGCCGATCTCGGCCTCAATTCCTGGGCACTTCCAGATTGAGGCTCCAGATTGAGAGCCCCAGCTGGGGCTACACCTGACGTTGCACCAGATAGTCAATGCAGGAGCGCAGCCAGGCCAGATCTGGACCGGCTGCCACGCCGGCAAAGGCCCTGGTCTCAAATTCCACGATCGCCGCCTCGGTGAAGGCCTTGGCCACCTTATCCGCCCAGTTCATGCTGCCACTCAACTCCAGCAAGTTGTGCATGCGCATCACATCCCGGGGCAGTCGCCGCTCCCGGGGTTTGGCCAGGAAATCCTCCATCCACTGCCGATCCGCAGCCGTCACCTGACTCAAGCCATGGCTGAGAATCAAGGTGCGCTTACCCTCCCAGAGATCGCCATCAATTTCCTTGCCATAGCTGGTTGATTCACCATTCAAATTGAGCACATCATCGGTAATTTGAAAGGCCAAGCCCAGCAGGAAGCCAAATTGGTTGAATCGCCCTAGATCCTCATCCTTGCCATCGGCCACCAAGGCGCCAATGCGTAGCGGATGAATGAAGCTATACCAAGCGGTTTTCTTCAGCACCAAGAGCATGTAGTCTTCTGGCTGGAAGGCCAGGTGGTTATCGCGGGTCCAGCCCAATTCCATCGCCTGGCCCTCCAGGCTCTCCACCAGCAGGTGGTCCACCTCATCGAGAATGCGCAGCACCGTGGCCGGCGCCAGCCGCTGGCCACTGCCCCGGAACAGGCGCATGGCCAGGGCGTTCATGGCGTCGCCGGCATTCACCGCCAGGGGTAGGCCGGCCCGCCGGTGCATGGTGGCCACGCCGCGGCGCTGGTCGCTGCCATCTTCGATGTCGTCATGCACCAAAAAGGCGTTGTGCAACATCTCCAGCCCCGCCGCAGCGCTGTAGGCGTCAGGGCCGCTACCCCCCAGGGCCCTGGTGGTGGCAAGACAGAGGGCCGGCCTCAGCCCCTTACCAGATCTACTGAGATAGTCGCTCACCAGGCCATAGAGATGATTCTGCGGTTCCCAGCTGGGGACGCCGGCGGCGAGGGTGTCGGCCAACTGCTCGCGGTACCAGGCCAAGCGCTCCACAAAGCCGGCGGGCCCCAGCAGCGCCGCTCCGCCAGGAATCTGCGCCGCCGCTTCGCTGAGCGCATAGCTGGGGGAGGCCACGAATTGCGATCCCGGAGTTACTGCCGGATCCAGGGCCGCCAAGGATTGGCCGCCGAATAGGGCGCCCAGCTGAGCATTGGATTGCTCTAATGCCTCCAGGGTCGGACTGAGCCAGGGCTCCACCTGGGCGATCAAGGGGGCCACATTTGCCAATAGCGGTTCACCACAAGCAATGGCCTGTTGGGCCACCTGCAGCAGCGAGCCATCCCAGGGCTGGCCGTTGCGATAGCGGGCGGCGTCGTAGAGCCTTAGGGGCAGCAGGATTTCCGGTTCGTGCAGCGGCCAGATATCGCAGCTAGGGGCGGTGGAGCCAGTGGCGGCCAGCAGGCCATTTACGGCCCGCCGGGCCGCCTCATTGGCACCCTCCATGGTGGCCAGATCGGTGTGGGTGCGCACGTAATCGGAGGCCAGAAACAGATTGGCAATGCCAGTGGTGGCCTCTGGCCGCAGGGCCCAGGTATTGACCAGATTCACCAGCAAGGGCTCTGAATTACTCAGATAGCCGGGGCGATCAAGATCCACATCGATGTCGGGATCAAGGAACCAGGCATACAGGTCATCATCCCGCAGAATCTCCTGATCGCCATTGAGCGAAAGTTTCAGCTGTTCCCAGGTTTCACGAATCACCTCCTCGCGAGAGCACTGCATCGCCGGGCGCCCATCGCCGCCAGGCAGAGTCCAGTCGGAGATATCCACGGAGAGCAGGCCGCGGATCTCCTTGTGACCAAATTGCTCAGCTTTGATGCTGCGCCAGAACTGGAGTTGAGAGATGCTGGTGAGCGCCCAGGGGGTGTCGATGTGGATGACATGGCCATGGGTAAAGGGCAACTCCCTGCGCAGGTAATACTGCACCCCATTCATCCATTCCACATTCGGTGCCAATCGCGCCAGGTTGGCCAGGCTGGGATCAGCCGCCAACATATTTTGATCGATCAGCGGTGCGATTCGCTCGATCGGCAGGGCGGCTATGTAATGGTCGCCGCTCACCAACTGCTGGTGACCGCCCTGGAGAATCGAGACACCGGTGATCAAGCCATGGCGGCAGTGGATGGCCGTTACTTCAGCTTCGGTGATGTAATGGACACCGCGGGTCACCAGGTGATCGCGCCAGGGATCAATCCAAACCAGATTGGTGGGCCCATCGAGCACCCGATCGGTGGCACCACCCACTGGATTGATGATGGTTAAAATTAGTTGTACGAAAACATCTCCGATCGTTCTTGTGCTGGCGGTGCGGGCCTTAGCCGCCACGAGTGAACGGGTGATACCCGCCGCCAGAAATTTTTGATAGCCCGCTGATCTTTCTTCGGCTGCCACGAAGTCCCACCAGGGCACCGATTCATATTCCCCCAGCCGGCGCTCGGCACAGGAAGTAAGAAACTGCCAGATTCTGCCGCCAAAAAAGGCTAAATCCTCATGGGTGATCCCCGTCACCGGAGAAAAGGCCAGCAGCAAATCCCGCAGCAGAACGCCCACATCGCCAGGGGAGGCTGGAAACACCGCCGGCATGGTGAAATCGGCATTTTCATACTGGGTAATACCCACCCGGGTGGTGGGCACCAAATGGTCTGCCACCATGGCGCCATCAAAGGAGGGCACCCGGCGCATGGTGTCAATAATATGTTTATAAAATCCAGGAAAAAAGCGAAAGCCATGCTCGCCTGGTAGTTGATGTTGCAGCATCTCAACGCCAGCATCAAACACCTCATGGCCGCTGCTTTTGGGAGCATCCACATCCACCGGAATGCTGCGGGCCTTGCCGCCGGCAATGGAGCGTCGCTCCAAAACCACCACCTCAAAGCCCCGCTCAATTAACTCCTGGGCGGCGCTCATGCCGGCAACGCCACCCCCCAGCACGATCACTCTTGATGTCATCGGCCAGCTCCCCAGGTCAGACCAATGGCCTGGCCCAGGCAGGCGGCAACCATAGCCATTGGGGAGGCAGTCATTTGTTGATGCCCCTGGCTAAACTCGCGGAAAATTACTTGCATGGCTACTAGGGATAACAAGACCAGTAGGGCAGTTATTCAACCACTTGCGTGGCATTTCTAGACATATCAATTCCTAGAATCGACTGGGGTTGGCGGATGCGTAGGCAGATTTTTTCGGAGATCCGGAACAAATAGGCAGGATCTGGGGTGATCTGCAGAAAGCTGACTGCCATGTCGCTGGCCACCACCAGCTCCACCGGCTGGCCTGCCAGGGCTAACAGCACGCCTGATTGGGGGGCGAGCGTGGATGAGCGCAGCAGGCTGCCGCCCGAACCGAGAAAAGGCAGAATTCGATCCTGGGGCAACACCAGGGATTGGGCATTCGGCGTCTGCGCCTCAGTGAACAGGCCCTGGCCCAGCACCAATGCGAAGGGTCCGAACTGGCCAGCATCCTCCAGCCGACCAATCGCCTCGGAGACCAGGCTCACCAACAGGCTTCCTGGCTGAATTTTATCAATATCATCAGTGTGCTTCTGGCCGTAGGGATTGATTAATCGATTGGGATCGTCTTTGGGATAAAGGCCCGGATTGGCGCCGCCGCCTGTAATTGTCCAGATTGGTGGCAGTTTTTCGTAGGCCAGGGCAGGGGCTCGGCCCGCTGCCGGTTGCCCCTGAAAAACTAGAAAGTCTTCCAGCCGGGCCAGCACATTGGCGGCACGCCGAAACAGCAGTTGCACGCTCTCCAATTCGGGATCGGCCATCTGGGCACTGCGCACCGGCACAGTCACCTGAAGACTGGCCAATTGGATCACATCCCGATCCTGCACGCCAAAGCCAATTGGGGGATTGGGATTAGTGGCGGCAGTTTCAGCCTGGCGATGGGGCGGCTCCAGCAACAGGTTGGCGCGCACGAAGTCCACATCGGAGGCCAGGGGGCCCACCAGGGGCAGGAAGTTGGCGGCACTGCGGGCCCGGGCCGCCTCCTGCTGCACTACTCGATTCAGCAGGTTCCACTGCTCGATAGTCCAGGGCACCTGGGGATTGCGATCGTCCATGAGGTCGGCCATGGGCCAGGGAATCAATTCCTGCGGGCTCAAGGTAACTCAAATCTGTCGATCCAGCCATCAGCAGGCCGGCAAAACAGGGGTTATTTGGGCGGTTGAGTCAGCGATTGGCACCGGCAATATGGCGTAGATCTGCAGCATAAGTTGGGAAATAGTGGTGTCCACCTGGCCGACACCTAAGCATTGAACCCGATTCAGCCATTGCAGCTTGGGGTCGTCGGTATTGAAGCGGGGTGTGACCACCAGGGCCAACAGCGGGTCGAAATCGTTGCGGCTGGCTCGCTGGTAGCCATCACTGCCCAAATCCACCAGTCCCTGATAGGCAACCTCCAGGGTGGTGCCCGCATCGGTGACCAAGCCTCCTATCACATTGATCAGGGCCACCCCGTCAGCTCGAATGCACATCCGATCTGTGAAGCCAGCCAGGGGCTTGCCCTGCAACAGAGGGCCCTTAAATCGACCCTCAACCACCTGCCAATCAATCCTCAGGCCCGCCTCAGTGACGCCAATAATCGAACTGCTCAGGCAGGCGCTGAATTGGCCGAGATAGGAGCTGGCCCAGGGCAGCGGCATGGGGCTGCCCTGCAGCCGGGGCTGCAGCCAGAGGCCGCGACCCTGGGGATCCCCTGGCAATACCGCCCTGAAGCGGCGGCTAGGGCCGCTGGGAACTGCTGCGTCCGGCAGGGCGGGCACCAGCTTCAGCGGCCCATCTGCGTAGCGATAGGCAACTTGCACCACCTGGGCGGAGCGCACTGGCTCCACTTCGATTTCAACTAACTTAACCTTGCCGTCGTTAGCTGGGGCGCCCAGGGCTGGGCTGCCGGAGTTAACGATAGACCAGCTCAGAGCAGTGCCATCGGCGGCCAGAGAAACCCCTTTCATAGCTGTTCCATCCATAACCGGTTCGCCCATGGATGCTGAGCCCATAGATGATCTGCTCATAGAAGTTATCTTGACAGGCCAATCACTAGCTGGGATTTACAGAAATCTCGATCACCCTGCAGGCTTTGGTCAGCCAGGTACCAAAGTTCAGCCAGGGCTGGCGACAGGGGTGCTCGCCGCTCCGCTTGCATAAACAGCTGCAATGCCTTGAGGGCTCTCAGCACCAATGACCAGGCTCCCTGGCCCTGGGCGCATTGCACCGCCTGCTCGTAGGCAGTTTGGGCCTGATCAAGCTGGCGCAGCTTCCACAGGGCATGGCCGCGCACGCGATAGAGATCGGGCAGCATTAAGCCAATTTTCCACTGCAGCATCAACTCCTCAGATTCTTGATTCAATGCGAGCGCCTCCTCGTGTCTTCCATGGCGCACCAACAAATCAGTGGTAAACATTGCAGCCGTACCTTCAACACAGTAGGCATTAGTATGTCGAAAACTTTTTCTGGCATCAAGAAACTTATCGAGGCATCCAGGATTTAAATAAGACAAAGCCGCCTTGCGATACATAGAGGCCAAGGCGGTCCAGAGGTCAAAGCCCTCTGTCAATGCCACCTGAGACAGCTGATTGGCTACCTTGACTATGCCCTCCCAATCACAGGCGTAAGCCTTAAAGTGAAGCAAAAAAGCAAGGGCACAAGCATAGCTTGGTCCATGGTTGAGCTGCCTGGAAAACTTAACCATCTCCACGGCTTGCCCCCAGGCCTCCTGCTGCTTGCCTTGCATCCACAGACAGGTGGCAACAACTTTTTGCATGCAAACAGCAGATGACAATTGAAAAACACCGGTTATTTGTAGCTCCTGATTTAAATCAAAACCCTCGACAATTTTCCTGGCACCATGGATGGCCTTTGTGAACTCCCCCCGGTAGAGGGCGGTATAGGAATCTGCGTGAAGAGCCGTTGTACTTAGCATCGGCACGTTCGCGTGTAAAGCAATTTTCTGTAGCTCCATTGCCGTCTGTTCGGCCTGGTTTAATTGACCGCTCACAAAACGATTCGACCACAGCCCCCACAGAAATGGATAACCCTCATTCTGGCGGCCCAGGGATTGCAAAATTTCCAGGCCCCGGCAGCAGGTGCTGCTGATGCGGGGAGCTGCCCAGCCATAGACCACCATTTTCACTGGCAATAGCTCTTGGAGCAACATCAACTCACACTCTTGCTGCCCTTGATCGGCCGACAGGGCAGCCAGATCGGCAAGACCGCACTGCAGCTGGTCCAAGGCCTCAACTGCCGCACCGCGCTTGGCGGAAGCCTTACCCGCCGCTAGCCACTGCCAGGCAGCCTCCAGATAACGACCGGCCCCAGACAGGTGGTGGGCCAAAAGATCAGGACGCTCAAGCACCAGGTCGGCAAAATCCTGAGCAATTGCATCAGCAATCTGCGCATGATAAGAGGCCCTGGTGCTATTTAGCAACGAATTACATGCCACATCCTGGATTAATGCATGCTTAAAGGCAAACTGGTTGTCCCGGCCTCCATGGCTATAGAGAAGGCCCGCCGCCTGGGCCTCTTCAAGGCCAGATAACAATTCTAATCGGTCAATCTTAGTGATTGCCTCTAGTAGTGATAAGGAAAATTCCCGGCCAATGATGGCTGCTATCTGAACCGTTGCCTTTGCCGGGCCTAGCCGATCCAGGCGAGCCATCATCGCTGATTCCATCGACGATGGCACCAACTTAGCGATCGCCTGCTTGGTTGATAATGCTAGATCTGAATCGGTACTTGCCAGGCTCTGCTCCATCACAAATCTAGTAATTTCCTCTAGAAACAGAGGATTACCGCCGGCTCGTTGTCGAATTAATCGCACCAGCTCGATCGGCCAGTCCGCGCCACCAACTATGTAATAAATAAGCTGGCCGGCGGCCAGCACTGATAGGGCTTCGAGTTCAACCCTGTAGATATTTCTCGATGTCAACCAGGAAGGATTGAACTCCGGTCTTGCACTAGCAATCAACAGGACAGGTTCCCGATCAAAATCTTCAATGCAATGATGCAATAAATCCAAAGTGGAGTTATCAGCCCAATGCAGATCTTCAAGCACTAATAGTAGTGGCGACTGACTGGACAAGCGCCGCAGCAATTCCGCCAACAGCCCCATGGTAAGCAGCCGCTGTCTTTGAGGGGACAATGATTGCCCAGGCCAAGGGTTATCGCGATTTGACCTTGTCAATAGCCGGGCCAGCAGGGGCAAGTTGTCTTCAGTGAGCAGGCCAATTTGCCCGAGGAATTGATGTAGCTTATCTAGTTGCTTTCCCAGGGGCAAATTATTAAGTTGTAGCCTTGATCTAATCAGCTCAATGATTGGGAAGAAGGCCGTATCTTTGGTGAGCGGAGTGCAGGCCATGGCCAGCGCAGTCACCTGCTCTTTCGCCAGTTGCTCCTTGATGGCATTGATCAGGCGTGACTTGCCGATGCCCGGCTCGCCACGCAACAACAGCATCTGCGGCCTGCCTGTAGCCGCATCCCGCCAACATTCGCTTATCTGCCGCAGCTCCTGTTCGCGACCCAACAAAAAGTTCGATTGCGGCATTAACCTGGTGGCGGCGCTATTAATGCCGCAGATTCGATATACTTCTATGGGTTTATCAATGCCCTTGAGCTGGTGCAGTCCCATGGGTTGGGTCACGATTTGCGCCGCTAGCAGCCGCCGCAGCGACTCGGAGACCACCACCTCTCCAGGCGCTGCCAGTTTTTGCAGGCGGGCCGCCAAGTTGGGGGCTTCGCCAATGGCCAATGCTCGGCCATTGGCCTGTCCAGCCAAGGGGCCCACCACCACCTGGCCATTATGCAGAGCAATGCGAGCCCGAACGGCGACCTCCCCAATCCGGCTACTGTCAGCTATCGCTTTTTGAATATCTAGAGCACAGAGCACAGCTCTTTCCGCGTCATTATCCTGGGCGCGAGGATATCCAAAGTAAATCAGAATGCCATCGCCGAGATACTGGGCGACATGGCCGCCATGGTTGCCCACAATATCTGCGCATACCGTCTGGTAGTTGTTAATCACCTGGAGCATGTCTTCTGGATCTAGCCTCTCCGCCAGCGCAGAGGATCCCACTAGATCGCAAAACATTAAAATCAGATTTCGCCGCTCTGCCGTGATCTCCAGCCCAGATATACCCGCAGAATTATTTACTGGCTTGCCACAGTTGCCACAAAATTTAAATCCATTGGCAATGTCGAATCCACAGCTTTGACAGGCATTAAATGTGGCCATCAAAATCTCTGGCTGGGACCGGTGCAGGTGGGACCGGTACGAGACTGCCAGGACCGTAGTTCATCATCCAGTATTTGCCTAGCCATATCCACTAAATTCCCAGGTTCAGGTGGGGCAACTGGTTTTGCAACACCAAGAGCTAGCCCTGGCTCCTTTGGCAGCTTGCTGATCGGAAGGTAGAAAGACATTGTTTGATCTGATAAAACGAAACTGGTTGGTTGTTACGGGCAGAGCGCCTGAAGTATTTGTGCCTTGCCCGCCATTCGATGACTAGCGGCTGGGGGCAGCAGTCTTGAGCCAGGAGACTGGAGTCGCCCTGCTGCAGTCGCCGACCCGGGGGTTCTTGCCTGGGTAGTCAAAACCCTGGCTGCCATTGGCCTGTATGCGTGGGTAGAAGGGGGGTAAGCTATGGGCTGACAAATCTTAGATTAAGCAACGCTAGTATGGCAAGGTTACACGACTGACTTGCTGGGGTGGGTCGGGGCTTAGTAAATCTACTTTGTGCTGATGGCTGAAGCCCAGCCACTTTGATGGTAGGGTTTTCAAAGCGTTTTTTGCCTGGCAGCTGCTGGCTTGGCAATTTTGCCGGATGTTTAAGGCCCATGCCAGGGCTAGCAGTTGATTGATCTTGTTAATTATTTTGAAGCGCCCATCCTCTGCCAGGAAAGTTGACGCCAGCTGTGCAAGCGCCATCCGTTTTGGTTAGGAACACTCTGGCAAGCCAGCCTGCTGCAAGCCAGTCTTCCGCAAGCCAGTGACCAGACTTGCTGCTCTGCGACGGCTGGCGCGGCCCTGGTAGCCGCTGCGGTTTTGAGATTGGCAATCTTGCATGGTGGCCTGGCGCTGATGTCGATAAAAATCGATCCCGCCGGGTATTTGGCTGCTAATGCTGCAGATTGAGCCCAGATCAACCGCATTCCCAGGCTGCGGTTTGGCTTTCCTAGGCTCGTGGCAACTGAATCAAATCGTCATGACCAGTAGTCCCAGTTCCGGATCGCCGAGTCCCAGTTACGAATCGCTGGCTCGCTACCTGGAGCAGCGGGGCGAGTTGTCAAAGCCCTGGATGCTGCACTTGCTGCGGCTCACCAAGCTCAAGGAGTCGAAGCACACCATGGCCCCCGAAGAATTTCTGGCCCAGGTGCAGGAGGCCCATGCCGATCTGATGCGCCTGGGGGAATTCTGGCGAGGACGCGAAGCGGAGGTGTTCAGTGGTCGTTATCAGCCAGCCACCAGCCTGGAACCGCTGCCCGGTTCCCCCCAAGACCGCTAAGAGCCTCCCCTTGATTCCTCCCATGCCCGCACCCGAGATCAAGCCAGCAGCCCCTGAGCCGCGCCACCGATATTCGATGGCGCCCCTGTTCCGCAACACCTTGTGGGGGCTGTATCTGGCTCTGGTGGGCCCATTGCCGTTCATGGCGCTCCCAGAGCTGCGGCTGGCTTTGAGCTTGGCCTTGGCCCTGGGGATGGCCCTGCTGGTGGCTGCCACCAGCGAGCAGGTGGAAATCGATGCCGCCGGGATCCGCGTGGGCCACCCGGCCTGGTGTGCATGGTGGCTGAGGCGCGGCTGGCAGCTCGACTGGGCCTCGGTGCGAGCCCTGGTGCCTGTGGCCACCAGCCAGGGAGGGCGGGTGTACTACGTGACCACCAGCCAGGCGCCCAGCGATCGCCAGGGCCAAACCCATGCATACCTATTGCCCCAGCGGCTGGAGCGTTTTCCAGACTTTCTCTGCCGGTTCAGCGCTGCCACGGGGCTGGAAACCGGCCATGTGGGCCGGATTAGCCCTCCCTGGACCTACAGACTGCTGGCGTTGCTAACGGCGCTACTGCTGCTGGCTGAGCTGGTGGGCGGCGGATTTTGGCTTCTCACCCCAGTGAGCTGAGGGTCTGTCAGTTCCCGCTCAGGCAGGGTCTCCAAGCTGAAGCGGTAGCCCTGTTGGCGCATCGTTTCGATGCCACCACCTTCGCCCAGGCCAGCCTGTTCGAGCTTGCGGCGCAGGGTGAGTACCTGGGTATCCACCGACCTGGGGCCGCCGCTGAAGGGAGGCCAGGCCATCCGCAACAGCTCCTGGCGGGAGCGCACCATGCCAGGCGGCATCAACAGGGCGCAAAGCAGGGCAAACTCCCGGGGACTGAGCTCCACGGGCTGGTCGTGCATGGTTACCTGGCGCAGCAGTAGATGCACCTCCAGGGGCCCGACGCAAACTCGCTCCTGCAGGCCGCTGCCGCTGCGGCGCAGCAGGGTACGGGCCCTGGCCGCCATCTCCTCCAAACCAAATGGCTTGCGCAGCACGTCGTCGGCCCCGGCATCCAGCAGCGTCACCATCGGTTCAGAACCAGAGCGGGCGGTGAGCACCATCACCGGGCAGCTCAAATGGGCCGCCAGCCTCAAGGCGGTGCTTTCCTCCAGCAACTCGGCGCTGATCAGCAGGTCTGGGGACTGGTCTTGACAGACGTCGAGAGCTTCGCGGGCAGAGCCCACCGCCGCCGTCAGATGGCCGTCCTGGCGCAGGCGCTGGGCCAGCACCGTGCGCAGTGTGGCGTGGGGATCGACCACCAGCACTCGTTTTGGCTGACCAGTGGTGGACTGGCCGCTGGCCGTGGCAGGTGCCGCTGGTTGTTGGTGTGGCACTGAGGCCATGGCCTGGCGACCCTCGATTTCCCTACGCTACCGGTGTATACATCACCGAACCGGTATCAGGCGATGCCTTTCGATCTGGCACCCACCTCCCCTGGTGAGGCCATCGCGGTGCTCTCACCAGGGACCCACCACCTATGACCGCCCTCCAAAACCCAGAGTCCATCCGCCATTTCCAGTCGCTCTGCGATGCCTGCCAGGCACTGGCCATGCGACACCATGGCCCCTCAGACCTGCGTCTCTATGCAGACGGATATCTGCACGCCCTGAGGCGCAGCTCCATTCTGGATCCCCTGGCCCAGCGGCGACTGGAGGAGGTGGTGGAACGCTGGATTCTCGACCCCTCCAGTTTCATTGGCGCCGACGGCGACCCACGCAGCCTCTATGAGAGCGGCTACCAGCAGAGCGGCTACGAGATGGGACGCAACTAGCGGCAGCCCTCAAAAAACCAGCCCGCGACCACCAGTAGCCAGGGGAAGCCTGAAAAACCTTGACTTATCCCAAGGGATTCAAGCAACTCAATATTATTAGCGGCGCAATATCACGAGAGAGAAGCGTAGATTTTCAGAGCTTGTCGAGGGACAGGGGCACCAGGAGATCCTGCTGGAAAGTCTGCCGCCCCTTACTTGCTTACTAGCTAGCCAGCACCACGTTTAGCTTCTCGCGCAGCTCACCAGAGTTATACATTTCAATCAAAATGTCAGAGCCACCGATAAACTCCCCATCCAGGTAAACCTGGGGAATTGTCGGCCAATTCGAATAATCCTTAATACCCTGGCGAATTTCCATGTCCGAAAGCACGTCAAAGGTTTCGAACGGTACGCCAAGCGAGTTGAGGATCTGGACAACGTTATTAGAGAAGCCGCATTGGGGCATCAACTTGTTGCCCTTCATGAATACGAAGATCCGGCTAGAGCCGATCAGATCCTTGATGCGCTGATCTGCATTAGACGCCATGATTTTAAAAGTTCGGGTGGGTGGAATGGTTTGAGATGGTAGGGGACTGGTGACTGTGGACTGGGACCAATTCAAACAGGGCTGGAGGTTTGCAGGGCCAGGGCGTGAATCGCCTCACTGGCCAATTCCTGCTTCAGCGCTCCATAGACCAGCTGATGTTGCTGAATGCGAGAAAGGCCATTAAAGGCAGGCGACACCACATTCACCTGCAGATGATCACCACCACCGGTGAGATCCTCTATCTCAACGGCTGCATCGGGAATGGCACCGCTGATCGCCGCTTTAATCTGGTCTAGTTTCACCATTGAGCGCTTGGCAAGCTGCTAATAAATCTAGAAGCTCACTGGAGCAAGCTGGCTTGCCGATCAGCTGCCGCCTGCGGGACTGACCTGGCCGGCGGCATAGGGGGTGGCGGCAAAGCCGATTTCGACCAGGGTCTGATAGGCCTTGCGACCGAGGTCGCTGGCGGGGGTCATCACCTTGACCACCTCCACCAACAGGGGCACGGCCACTTCTGGTTGGTTCAGGCGGCGGAATACGGCCGCCAAACGCAGGTTGATCTGGGCCAGGGTCTCCAGGCTTTCACGGCCTTTTTGGTCCATCTCCCTGGGGATGCGGGCATCGAGACCGCGGAAGGATCCACTCAGATCGCGATACCAGCCGAGCAGACCGCGGTTGAGGTCCCTGGCCTGGTCGTAATACTTGCGGGCTTCATTGAGATTGCCGGCGGCGGCGGCGGCATCGCCCTTGGCGACCAGGGCATTGACAGCGGCGAGGTTGAAGGCGGAGTTCGGCGCCACGCTGGCCTGGGCCGGCGAAGCTTTAGGGGCGCTGGTCTGGGCCAGAGCCACCGATCCGCTGATCAGACCCAGGCCGGCAATCGCTATAGATCCCAGCTGCACCAAGACGCGGGAGACGCTGTGCCGGAGGCCATTGGTGCTGCGCACAAACTCGAATTCGACTCGTTACTGAACTCTAAGCGGGCTCGCCATCACTTCCCAGGGCTGCCTGGGCGCGGCTTTCGGCCGCTTGCATCGCCTCCGCCAGGCGCTGGCTGAACTGGCCAGCAACCTGGCGCCCCTGGCCCTCAATTGCCAGCGGCTCTCCAAAGCAGAGCGCTGCACTATCGCCGATCCGGGGAAAGGCATGGCTGTAGGCGATCCCCACCGGCAACACCGGCACTGCCACCCCCTGACTGGCGGCCAACAGAGCCAGCCGGGCCAGGCCTTGATGCAGGCGGATGCCATCGCCTTCGCGATGGATGCGCCCTTCCGGGAACAGCACCAGCTGCTCGCCGCTGGCCAGCAGGTCCACCGCATAGCGAAGGCTGGCCATGGAGGGCCGGCTCTGATTCACCGCGAAGCAGCCCAGCCGGTGCAGGAACCAGCCCTGCAGACCCTTCATCTCGTCGAGGGTGACCATGAAACGACAATCGCGGCCGCTGACCCGGCGACCGGCGGCATAGGGCAACATCAGCGCGTCCCAGCGCGCCCTGTGGGTGGGTGCCAACAACAGCGGCCCCGCCAGGGGCAGATTGGCGCGCCCGATCACGGCGAGATGGCTAAACCAGCGGCGCAGGGCCAGGTCCTGGGTGAGCACCATGGCCATGGGTGAGAGCCAGGGACTGATGCCGTTGCAGAGCCGCCGCTCCCGGTCCCGAAGCCGCAGCTGGACCCCTTTCATCTTTGCAGGCTCACCCATATGTGGGGGCTCACCCGTCTGCTGGGAGCCCTGCATTGGTTGGCAGCCGCGAGGGGTCCCTGGCCGCAGGGGAGACTGCGGAGGAGCCAACTCAATCGTCTGCAGCTCCACCGATAGATCGTCTAGGGGAAACCAGAACCTAGAAGCCAGATCCGGTCGCCGCCCGAGCTGGCGTGCAGTTGCGCCGGCGGCACTGGCCTGCAGTTGCACCGGCGGCACTGATTGAAGTGTCACCGAATCGAATTATTGGCGCAGGCGCCAACAGCAAAAATATTGAAGCTAATAAGCAAGCACCATGGCCAGCCTCGGGGTCAACATCGACCACATAGCCAATGTGCGCCAGGCGCGCCGCACGGTAGAACCCGATCCGGTCAGCTATGCCCTGCTGGCTGAGTTGGGCGGTGCCGATGGCATCACCGTGCACCTAAGGGAAGATCGCCGTCACATCCAGGATCGAGATGTGGAGTTGCTGCGCCAATTGGTGCGCAGTCGGCTGAATTTGGAGATGGCCGCCAGCGCCGAAATGGAGGCGATCGCCCTGCGTATCAAGCCGGACATGGTCACCCTCGTGCCCGAACACCGCCAGGAGGTGACCACCGAGGGCGGTTTGGATGTGATCAGCCAGCTGGACGAGCTGCGGGCGATGGTCACTCGGCTGCAGGCGGCCGGCATCGGCGTCAGCCTGTTCGTGGATGCGGATGGACCCCAGCTGGAGGCCAGTGCCGCCAGCGGTGCCCGCTGGGTGGAATTGCACACCGGCAGTTATGCGGAGGCCGATTGGAGCGACCAGCCCCAGGAGCTGGCCCGGCTCACCGAGGCTGGTTTCATCGCCCGCAGCCTCGGTCTGCGGGTGAACGCCGGCCACGGCCTCACCTATCAAAATGTGGAGCCGGTGGCCGCCATCGAGGGGATGGAGGAACTGAATATCGGCCACACGATCGTGGCCCGAGCCCTGGCGGTGGGTCTGGAGGAGGCCGTGCGCCAGATGAAGGCTTTGATTCAGAATCCGCGCCGCGATCCCCTGTTCGGTCAACGCCAGCCATGACTCAGTACCACTTCGTTGCCGCCAGCGAGGCCTTCCTCACCGAGCAGGAGCCGCTGGAGGAGGTGCTGCGGGAGCGGCAACGCCACTACGGCGAGCAGGGAAAGCAGATCGATTTCTGGCTGGTGCGCGCTCCGGCCTTCCTGGATGCGCCCGAACTGGCCGCCCTGGCCAGCTCGGTGCCGCGGCCCGCCGCCGCGGTGATCTCCAGCGACGAAAAGTTCATCACCTTTTTGAAGCTGAGGCTGGAGTTTGTGGCCAAGGGCAGCTTTGAAGCCCCTACGCCTTCAATCCCCGAACCCCTGGCCGCCGCCTAAGGGCAGGGGCAGACCCCTGCGCTGGCCCCAGCTCTGGGATGCTGGCCTCAGCTCTGGACTGGGGCTCCAGCGGGGGCTGATCGGTTGCTGAGCCTGGCGCCGAGATCAGAACAGGCCTAGAAACTTGCGGCGGGGCGGCTCTTGATCCGAGGCCGCAGTTGACCCGTCGGGCTTGAGGCCCCGCTGGCGACCCTGACCGCCATCCTGCTGATAGCGGGGCTTGTTGTCGCCGATGGTGAGCAGGGCTTCCTTGTTCTTCCACCACACCCAGTCCCTGATCGGCGGGGTGTTGGCCAGCTGTTCACGGCTCAAGCCCAAACCCAGCTTGGCGGAGGCATCTAGCAGCACATCCAGCATCGCCTCGCCATCGACGCACCGCGCCAGGGCCTCGTTGGTGCGCTTGGCGCCGTTGAGGGCCTTCACCAGCAGCGTCACCCTTTGGCTCACCGAGAGAGTTTTGGGATCCATCGGCGATCGGCTAGCTGCGAACGGCTCGACCGTACAGCGAGCAAACCGTTGCCAGCGCAACTTATCGAGCTAGCTGGACAGCTGCAGCAAAGTTGGTTGGACACCTTCAGGCGGTGTTCTGGGCACTGGCCAAATCCGCTGAGCCATCGCCCCTGTCCAGGGGCAGGTAATAGCCAACCCTGCCGTCGGCAGTCCAGACTGGCAAGGACGCAACCAATCGATGTCGTCCCCAGTTCAACCTTTGCACCATTGGGTCATCGGGGATGTACATGGATGTGCCGCCTCCTTGGCGGCCCTGCTGAACCTTTTGCCAGAAACCGACCGGTTGGTGTTCTGCGGCGACGTGATCAACCGGGGACCGCGCATCGCCGAGACGCTGGAATTGGTTTGGCAGCTCGTGACCAGCGGCCGGGCCGTGTGGCTCAAGGGCAATCATGAAGCGGATCTACTGGCCGCCCTGCAACTGCAGGAGCTGTGGGTTCAGGGCCAATCAGCCTCCCAGCCAGCCGCCCAGCTAATGCTGGCTGGCAACGACACCTATCGCCAGTTGGGGGCGGGCAATTGCCGCCTCTGGCGGCAACGGTTAGCGCAACTGCCAGAGGTTTATTGGGGCGCTGGCTGGGCAGCCACCCACGCGGGCTTTGATCCGTTCACCTGGAACCCTTCGCTGGATATCCGCCTGCCGTTCTGGCAGCACTACGACGGCCGTTACGGCACGGTGGTGGTGGGGCACACCCCAGCCGCTGAGGTGCGCCAGCTCGGTGAAATCGTGATCGTGGACACCGGTGCCTGCTACGGCGGCAAGCTGAGCGCCTACTGCCCGGAAACCGGCGAGCTGCGCCAGGTGTCAGGTCTGCGGTCCTGGTCTGCCCTCGGTCTTGAACAGCGGATCCCGGGCGAGCCAGCGCTGGCGGGCTGTCGGTTTTAACCCACCTTGCTCACCCTCTATCGGGGCAATCGAGCCGAGCTGCTGGCCGAGTTGCTGGCGGCCACCCTGCGCCTGGATCCGCCGGGGCCCTTCGAGCAGGTGCGGGTGGTGGTCAACACCTGGCCCACCAGCCGCTGGTTGGGGGAACAGCTGGCCTTGGGGCTTGACGATCCCGATGACGCCAGCGACTTCGCCGGTGGAGTAGCGGCCAACCTGCGCTTTCCCTTTCCCGGCAGCTACCTGCGGGAGTTGGTGGACGCCCTGCTGGCCGAGGCCGAACCGGCCGCCGGTGGCGTCGATCCCTGGCGGGCCACCGCCCTGGTGTGGCCCCTGTTGGAGCTGTTGCCCGCCCTGGTCGAGGCTCCAGAAGCGCAGCTATTACGCAGCTGGCTGGCGCGGCGGGGCCATGGCGGCTCGCTGGCTCAGCTCGATCTCAGCCTCTGGCAGTTGGCCCGGGCCATTGCCGATGCCTTCGACGATTACGCCCTCTATCGACCAGAAATGCTGGCCGCCTGGAGCGCTGGCCAGTTCGTCGACGGAAGCGGTAAACCGCTGCGACCCCTGCAGCACTGGCAGCCGCTGCTGTACAAACTGCTGGCCGCCCGCCTCAGCCAGCCCCCCTTC
>CANHSW010000004.1 GCA_947463165.1 Cyanobacteriota bacterium | reverse complement strand
TCCAAATTGACCATGTCATTGGCCGGCGATGGCATTGCAATACACAAAAGCCTGAAACACCTAACCAGGCATTCCAGGCAAGATCAAAATTTTAAAATATTAATTATAGGATAATATTCGACGCAGAAATAACTGCAAGGCCAGTCAGCTGTAGCTCAAACTCCGAGGTGGCCAGATTTGCATCGACGTTGCCGTACAGGAACAGATTACCACCACTCACTTGGTAGCGTAGTTGGCCCACATTTGTAAATGTGGCACTGCTACCCAGGAAGCCAAAAGCTTGATCAAGTGCAAACAAGGAGTTGGCATCGATGGCACTCAGGTCCAGCTTGTCCAGGCCAAGCTGGAAGTCGGTGATCGTATCTCGATTGGTCACGCCAACCGCAGATTCCGCCACACTAGTGTACCTGAATACATCGTTACCCAGGCCTCCCGTTAGCGTATCACTACCGAGTCCACCCACAAGTGTATCCGCCGAACTGCCGATTTCGATGATACCCCTCCGTGAGAAGCCTGAACCAGGAAGATCGTTCCATTTTCCGGCACCACCAGCATTGAATTCTGCGTAGTCTTCATTGCCGACGTTATTGGGCTCACCCGGCGCCCAGTTAGTATAGGTAACCGCCTCGCCGTTCGCCCATTTAAATGCTCCTTCGGTTACTTCATCCGTAAAACCAATCCATAGTCTCTCGGTGCCACCAAAGGTATTTACCAGGAATTGATTTTCTGCGGCATCATTCACAGTGACCAGATTACCGCCCAGGCTGACGGCCTGGGCCTGGGCTTGGGCCCAGGTACCTGCAGTGCTCAGGGTGTAGAATTTATTGTTATAAGAGAAAATAGGGGTAGCAATAGATGTGGCTAGATCACCAAAGATCGTGTCGTTGCCGCCGCCGCCATTGAGGGTGTCGTTTCCACTGCCACCCACCAGACGATTATTAGCATCATCTCCAGAAATTGTATCATTATTGGCGCTACCAATAACATTGGCAAAGTTAGTAACACCAAAGTTCAGGGTTGGGAACCTGCTGTCGCCGGTATTAACCACCAGGGATTTGGCTGCCAAGTTGGCGTTAATTGTTGCAGTGCCAGTGGCAGTAGATGCGTCAATAATGTTAGCTTGACCTGTCGCGCCGACAATCTTCTCTATGCTTACAAGCTGATCTGTTCCGGCGGTTCCTTTGCTAACCACTCCAGTGGGCTTCAGGGTAATGGCCTGGCCGATCCCGCTGTAATCGGCGGTATCTTGGCCAATGCCACCATTGATCGCATCGTTTCCAGTGCTGCCAATGATTATGTCATCGGAACTGCCGATCTCGATGATACCTCTCTGCAATTTACCAAAGTCAGGACGATCGTTCCACTTTCCAGCACCACCAAAATTGAATTCCGTATAGTCTTCGTTGCCAGCATTATTGGGTTCCCCTGGATACCAGTTGATATAGGTAGCCGCTTCTCCATTCGCCCATTTGAATGCTCCTTCAGTTGCTTGATCTGTAAAACCAATCCATAGACTTTCTGCGCCACCAAAGACATTCACCAGGAATTGATTTTCTGCGGCATCATTCACAGTGACAAGATTACCGCCTAGGTTCACGGCTTGGGCCTGGGCCTGGGTCCAACTCCCTGCGGTACTCAGGGTGTAATATTTATTGTTATAAGAGAAAACGGGGGTAGAAAATGAAATGTTAACGTCACCGAAGATCTGGTCATTGCCGCCGCCGCCATTGAGGGTGTCATTACCACCGCTTCCGATTAAAACATCATTACCATCCAGCCCGAGCAGCAAGTCGTTCGTCAATAATCCCCTCAAAATATCACTGGAGGAAGTTCCCGTGATGTTGGCCATGGCTTTAGTTACTTTGTGTGAGTGAAATAACGAAGGCGTGTGATTCCCTCCGTGGTTTCAGTTTCACACCGTTTAGCCGATACCCCTGTCGGCAAATTATCAGGTATCTGTCAGATTGATGACAGTGTTTCGGCTCAGCAGTTCCTAGCCAGACTCTGAAAAACCGCGATTTCTGCGACCATGCCGCCTGAAAACCTTCGCAGGATCAGGGCAGCATTGGCTGAGGCTGAGGCGGCGGCGGCGGCGCCTGTGGCTTCCCGGGGAGCTGGGCAATCAGCAGCTCAGCAGCCAGCCTCTCACTGCCCCTGGCAGTGGTGACATCCCCACCTGGCGCCGTTCGGCGGCACTAGGCCAGCGGCATGATGGGATATCTGGATTAGCCTGCCGCTGGGCCTGCTCAGCTTGCCGCGTTACCTGGCCTGCCTTGCCGCTGCAGCAACCTGAACCGGTTCGCCCTGGCTGCTCCTGGCTCTGGTGGCTGCCTGCGGACACCCTTGCCGCCAGACTCTCTCAGCACCTTTGATCGGCCACCCTGAGCCGCTTTCCATGCTCCAGGCCATCCGAGCCGACCTCGCGATCATCAAAGAGAGGGATCCGGCGGCGCGGGGCACCCTGGAGATCCTGCTTTGCTACCCAGGCTTTCATGCCCTGCTGCTGCATCGGATCAGCCACCGGCTTTGGCGAGCCGGCATGCCGCTGCTACCGCGAATGCTCAGTCAGCTGGGCCGCCTGTTCACCGGCGTGGAGATCCACCCGGGGGCGAGCATCGGCCAGGGGGTGTTCATCGACCACGGCATGGGCGTGGTGATTGGCGAAACCGCCGTGGTGGGCGATAAGTGTCTGCTGTACCAGGGCGTAACCCTGGGAGGTACGGGCAAACAACATGGCAAGCGCCATCCCAGCCTGGCGGAAAATGTGGTGGTGGGGGCCGGTGCCAACGTGCTCGGCGCCATCAGCGTGGGGGCCAACACCCGCATTGGCGCCGGTTCGGTGGTGCTGCGCAGTGTGGGGCCGGACAGCACCGTGGTGGGAGTGCCGGGGCGGGTGGTTCACCAGAGCGGCGTGCGGGTGGATCCGCTGGCCCACTCGGCCCTGCCCGACACAGAAGCCCAGGTGATTCGCAACCTGATGCAGCGGATCGATGCCCTGGAAGGCCAGGTGGCGCGACTGCAATCTGGGCTGGGCCAGCTGGCCGCCGGCAGGCAGCTCAACCAGGAGCATGGCGGTGAGGCCCAGAATTTGCAGGATCGGGAAATCCTTGAATTTCTAGGCGAACAGTCCGTGGACAATTTCTAGCCTGTTAAGGCCCAACCGCCCGCAGCTGAAGCTCAGCCCACCGCCACGGGCGCCGCTTGGGCCGGCTGGAACATGAACATCGAGTAGATCACATTGCGACGCATCTGGATCATCATGTCCAGGAACATGTCATAGCCCTCGTTCTTGTATTCAATCAGCGGATCTTTTTGGCCATAGCCCCGCAGACCCACGGATTCGCGCAATGCCTCCATCGCCTGCAAGTGCTCGCGCCAGAGCGTATCAATTTGCTGCAGGATAAAAAAGCGCTCAGCATCGCGCATCAGGCCTGGCCGTTGCTGTTCGATTTGGCCCTCTTTGATGTCGTAGGCATTGCGCATCTGCTCCTGCAGAAAAGCCTTGAGCTCCTCCACCGAGAGGCCCCGCAGCTGGTCGGGGGTGAGATCTTCCAGCAGATAGATAAACTCCTTCACCTTGTCCAGCAGGCGGGTCAGGTCCCACTCCTCCGGAGGCAGATCAGAGTTTACATAGGCATCAACGATGTCAATAACCGTGCGCTCGCCATAGCCAATCACCTGCTGCTTCAGCTCGCGGCCATCCAACACTCGACGCCTCTCGGCATAGACCGCCTTGCGTTGATTATTCATGACCTCATCGTATTCAAATACCTGTTTACGAATGTCGTAGTAATAGGTTTCAACCTTCTTCTGGGCCCCCTCCAGGGAGCGGGTGAGCATGCCCGATTCGATCGGCATGTCCTCTTCCACCCGGAAGGCATTCATCAGCCCCGCCACCCGGTCCCCCCCGAAGATCCGCAGCAGGTTGTCCTCCAGCGACAGGAAGAAGCGGGTGGAACCCGGGTCGCCCTGGCGGCCGGCCCGGCCGCGCAGCTGGTTATCGACGCGCCTTGATTCATGGCGCTCGGTGCCGATCACGTGCAGGCCGCCAGCCTCCCGCACCTCCCTCTCCTCATGCTTGACCACGGCGTCGTATTCGGCCTTGACCCGGGCGATCACAGACCGCAAAGCCTGCAGCTGCGGATCGCTGATCGGCGCCTTCTCGGCCGCTTGGGCGATGTGATCTTCCAGCTCCAGCAGCGTCAAGCTGCGGTCACCCCAGGCCTTGACCAGATCGCGGGCCAGCTCCCCCAGGGATTGATCGGTGGCATCCGATAAGGCGCAGGGATAGAGGTTGCCGATGGCCTTCGCTTCGCTGGGGGCCTTGAAGCCCCCCGGACCCGCGGCTGCCTTGGCGGCGCCAAATCCCGCCGCGGCCTCGCCTGAGCGCTGCGGCGGAATCGCTGGCCGCTGGCCCTCCTCCGGGCGCACCAGCCGCGGCAGCAGCACTTCGCGCAGCTTCAGCCGCGCCATGTAATCGGAGTTGCCGCCCAGGATGATGTCGGTGCCGCGGCCGGCCATGTTGGTGGCGATGGTTACAGCCCCGGCCCGGCCAGCTTGGGCCACGATTTCGGCCTCCCGCTCCACGTTTTCGGGCTTGGCGTTGAGCAGGTTGTGGGGGATCTGCTGTTCGGCCAGCAGGGCGCTGAGCAGCTCGGACTTCTCAACGCTGGTGGTACCCACCAGGGTCGGCCGCCCCGAGCGGTGAATCTCGGCGGTTTCGTTGGCCACGGCCTGCCATTTGGCGGTTTCGGTTTTGTACACCTGATCGGTCCAGTCGCTGCGGGAGCGGGGCCGGTTGGTGGGCACGATCGTGACCTCCAGCTTGTAGGTCTTCTCGAATTCCACCTCTTCCGTCTTGGCGGTGCCGGTCATGCCCGCCAAACGCGGGTAGAGCAGGAAGAAGTTTTGGTAGGTGATCGATGCCAGGGTTTGGGTTTCCGGCTGGATCGGCAGACCCTCCTTGGCTTCCACCGCCTGGTGCAAGCCATCGCTCCAGCGGCGGCCAGGCATCACCCGACCGGTGAATTCATCCACGATCACAGCGTCGCTACCCCTAACGATGTAGTTGACGTCCTTGGTGAACAGCTCCTTGGCCTTGAGGGCGTTGTTGATGAAGTGGGCCCAGGGGTCCTCCGGGTTGAACAGATCCTGCACCCCCAGCAGCTGCTCCGCCTGGGCGTAGCCCTCGTCGGTGAGCGAGACGTTGCGCTGCTTCTCGTCCACCTCGTAATCGCCTTCCGGGTCAATGCCGTCCTTGCCCATCTCGATGGAGCGTTCCAGCTGGGCGGCCACCTCTGCCGCCCGGCGATACTTCTCTTGGGGCCGCTCGATCTGGCCAGAGATGATCAGGGGGGTGCGGGCCTCGTCCACCAGGATCGAATCCACCTCGTCGATCACGCAGTAGTGGAAATCGCGCTGCACCACCTCGGCCAGGTCGCCGGCCATGTTGTCGCGCAGATAATCGAAGCCCAGCTCTGAATTGGTGGCGTAGGTGATGTCGCATTCATAGTTGCGGCGTCGTTCTGGCGGTGCCATGTCCTGCTGGATCAGCCCCACCGACAGGCCCAGGAAGCGGTGGATCTGCCCCATCCACTCGGCGTCGCGGCGGGCCAGGTAGTCGTTCACGGTGACCACGTGCACGCCGCGGCCACTGAGGGCATTGAGGTAGCTGGGCAGCGTGGCCACCAGGGTTTTGCCCTCGCCGGTCTTCATCTCGGCGATCTGGCCGTCGTGCAGCACCATGCCGCCGATCAGCTGCACATCGAAATGGCGCATGCCCAGCACCCGCTTGCCCGCCTCGCGCACCACGGCAAAGGCCTCGGGCAGCAGCTCATCGATCAGCTTCAGTTCCCGGGCGGCAACGGCAGCGGCACTACCACCTGCGTTGCGGGCGTTGTCCAGTCGCTGGCGAAAGTCGGCGGTGCGGCCGCGCAGCTCGTCGTCGCTGAGGGGGGTGACCTCCTCCTCCAGCAGGTTGATGTCGGAGAGGATCGGCTGGTAGCGCTTCAGCTTGCGGGCATTGGGATCACCCAGCAACAGCTTGAGCATGGGGAGAGGGCCTACCTAACCTGATTTCCCAGCCTACTGAAGCCAAAGAAGCGCCCAAGCCAGCGCCAGCCAACAGAAAGCAGCCAGCAGCCAGCGGGCCCGACGAGCAGGTGAGCCGAAAAAGCCCGGTGGGCCTAGAGCCAGGCGGACCAGCGGGCCAGCGCCAGAAGAGCAAGAAGGGCCAGAACCAGGCCAGGAGCACAAGCCAAGAGAGCAGCCCCAGCCAGAGGCCAGCGGGCCAGCGCCAGAAGGGCCTAGGCACAGGCGGGCAGTGAGCCCAGCCAGCTTGGCTAAAGGCGCCCTGAATCCAGGCGGGAGATGCACAAGAGGCGAGGATCGGCAGTGAACCGCTCCATCTCTGGGCCTTGGCCAGCATCCGCCTCCTCCATCACCGGCGGTCCGCCTGGCGGCTGGTGTTGCGACCTGGGGCGCTGGCCAAGTTGCGGCGGCTGTTCCAGCACCACAGCTTCTGGGCCGCCAACCGCAGCTGCGCCGAGCTGCGCCAGATGCTGCGCGGCAGCGATGTGGCCGTAACCGCCTGGCATGGCTCCCAGCTGGTGGGCTTTGGCCGGGCCACCAGCGACGGCATCTTCCGGGCCGTGCTCTGGGACGTGGTGGTTGATGGGGCCTACCAGGGCCGTGGGCTGGGGCGACAGATCGTGGAAGGCCTGCTGGAGCGCCCCTGCCTGCGGCGGGTGGAGCGGGTCTACCTGATGACCACCAACAGCAGTGGCTTCTACCAGCAGCTGGGCTTCGATCAAATCGAGAGCCAGTTACTGATGATGAAACAAACAAGCGGATGAAGAGATTCGAACTCTCGACCCTCTCCTTGGCAAGGAGATGCTCTACCACTGAGCTACATCCGCATAATCGTCGCTCTCTGGATCCAAGACTGGATCGCCAATGGATTCTGCGGTGGAATCCGGAGCGGGATCAGGGCCGGCTTGCGTCGCCGACCAATTGAGCATGCCCTACGGAGGTGCCGCTGGTCAAATCGCCGCCCCAGGGCCACACCCGAGCGGCCAGGGCTGAGGGGCCAGGGCTGGGCATTAGCCCCGAGCGGGGATGGAAGCCATCAAGCTGCCCATCTCCAGGGCCTGCAGGCCATAACTCCAGCCCAGGTTGCTCTTGATGCCGGCCCGCTCCAGGGCCTGTTGCATCGTGTCGGTGGTGAGCACGCCAAAGATCACCGGCACGCCGGTGGCGCGGCTGACGCTGGCGACTCCCTTGCTCACCTCGGACACCACCACGTCGAAGTGGGGGGTGTCGCCGCGAATTACGGCACCAAGGGTGATCACCACCTGATAGCGACCACTGGCGGCCAGCCGCTGGGTCACCAGGGGGATTTCAAAGCTGCCCGGCACCCAAGCCACATCGAGCTGGTCGCTGCTGGCGCTGGTATCGATGCCATGACGACCGAGGCAATCGAGACAGCCGCTCAGTAAGCGACTGGTGACCAGGTCGTTGAAGCGGGCCACCACCACGGCGATGCGCAGCTCGGCGACATCGGTGAACCGTCCCTCAAAGGTGACCACAAACGCTCGGCTAGGGCCCGCTCAGGCTACGCAGCCACGGTGGCTAAGACCCTGGTGGAGCTTCCTGCTTGAAGCGAGCCTGGGCTTACAGCCTGGAGCGAGGGCTTGCGGCTCAGGCGAGAGCGGCTTGCAGCCGGGGGCCAGGGGTTCAGCCGAAGAGAGGGCTTGCGCTCTAGGGCGAAGGCTTGCAGCTGGGGCGAGCAGGTTTCAGACCACCAGCAGGCTCATGCCCCAGTTCACCAGCACCAGCACCACCCAGGCGATGCCGCCCAGCAGGATCAGGCGGTTGGAGCGGCCGGAATCTTCGCTGCTGGCGTAGAGCACCGGCACCGCCACAATCAGCGCAAATGACATCACCACCAGGGCCAGAACGGTGAGGGTGTTGAGGATCTGCATGGATCTGCGGCGCGTGGCTAGCCGGGCTAAGGCCAGTGGCCAGATCCTCCCACGCAACTCCCACCAACCAGGCCTGCTCTGGGGGGTTGCTTCACATGTTGTGGGGCAATTTGGCCTGCTTGGGCCGCAGCTGCGTTGCGCTGCTGCTTTTCCAGGGCCGAACGATCCCTTGGCCAATCCCTCGCACCCAGGGGGCCGCCTACGATCAACAGCTACCCAGCCAGTGAGCCGTGGCCGCGGCAGCCGAGCAGCAGCTTTCGCTGATGGGAGCCATGGGGCTGGAGCCAGAAGCTGCCACCACCAGCCCCCAGGTCTCGCCAACGTCCCCTGGGGCTGCCTCAGGAGCAGACGCAGCCACGGCGGCGGCCATCGCCGATGCCAGCAGGCGCCCCCGCCAGCGCCGAGCCGCCAGTCAGCCCCCCCTGAATGAGCTGGCTCTCAATGAGCTGGCTGCCATTGAGCTGCCCATAGATGAGCTGGCTGGCGGGGGCCCAACCACAAGCGGCCCGGATGCCAAAGGCCGGGATGCCAGAGACCCGGATAACGGGCCCCCAGATGGCGGGGCCCCAGATGGCGAGGCCGCGATCGAACTGGCGGCTGAACAGATTTCCTTAACTGGGCGGGGCCTTGGGGGCGGCAGCCAAGAGGCGATCGAGAGCGATCTGCCCGCCTGGCATCACCACAGCCTGGTGCCCCCGGAGCTGTTGCCGCCGATGCTGCGCCACTACGTGCAGCTGAAGCGCGCCCACCCCGAACGGGTGCTGCTCTACCGGCTGGGCGACTTCTTCGAGTGCTTCTTTGAAGACGCCATCAGCCTCTCGCGGCTGCTCGAGCTCACCCTCACCGGCAAGGAGGCCGGCAAGGGGATCGGCCGGGTGCCGATGGCCGGCCTGCCCCACCACGCTGTGGAGCGCTATTGCGGCGAGCTGGTGCGCCGCGGCCTCAGCGTCGCCCTCTGCGACCAGATCGAGGAGGCGCCGGTGAAGGGTGCCCTGCTGCGCCGCGAGATCACCCGGGTGCTCACCCCGGGCACGGTGTTGGAGGAGGGCATGCTCAGTGCCCGCCGCAACAACTGGCTCTGCGCCGTGGTCTGCGATGGCCCCAGCTGGGGCCTGGCCGTGGCCGACGCCAGCACCGGCGAATTCCGGGTTACCCAGCGCCTCGGCAGCGATGGTCTGCACCAGGAGCTGCTGCAACTGGAGGCGGCTGAAGTGCTGCTGCCGGCCGGCCCGGAGGGCGCCGACGCCAAACCCGGCTGGTGTCCGGCGGCCCTGCTGGTGACGCCGGTGGCCCGCACCCCCTTCCAGGCCCCGGAGGCGGAGGCCACCTTGAGGCAGCGCTACGGGCTGGCCAGCCTGGCCGGCCTGGGGTTGGTGGAACTGCCCTTGGCCCTGCGGGCGGCGGGGGGGCTGGTGGCCTACCTGGATGGCACCACCGGCGCCCGGGTGCCCCTGGATCTGCCCACCAGCTGGTACGCCGGCGATCGCCTGGTGCTCGACGCCGCCACCCGCCGCAACCTGGAACTGACCCGCACCCAACTGGCCGGCAGCGCCCAGGGGTCGCTGCTCTGGGCCCTGGATCGCACCTTGACGGCGATGGGGGGCCGCTGCCTGCGCCGCTGGATCGAGGCGCCCCTGGTGGAGCGCGACGCCATCCTGAGCCGCCAGGCCGGCGTCAGTGAACTGGTGGAGCAGCGATCGCTGCGGCTGGCCCTGCGCCGCCTGCTGCGGCCGATGGGCGATCTGGAGCGCCTGGCGGGCCGCGCCGGCGCCGGCAGCGCCTCGGCCCGGGATCTGGTGGCGATTGCCGATGGGCTGGAACGGCTGCCGGCCTTGGCAAACCTGCTGGCCCGGGCCACCAGCGTTCCCCTGCGGCTGCTGGCCCGGCCCTGGCCCGAACTCGACGGGCTGGCCGCCGCCCTGCGCCATGCCCTGCTGGAAAATCCACCGCTCAGCCTTACCGAGGGCGGCTTGATCCACGACGGCGTGGATCCGGAACTCGATGGCCTGCGCAATCAGCTCGACGACCAGGACGCCTGGCTGGCCGACCAGGAGCGCAGCGAGCGGGCAGCCAGCGGCATCGCCAACCTCAAGCTCCAGTACCACCGCAACTTTGGCTATCTGCTGGCGGTGAGTCGGGCCAAGGCCACAGCGGTGCCGGAGCACTGGATTCGCCGTCAAACCCTCGCCAACGAGGAGCGCTTTGTGACGCCCGAACTGAAGGGTCGCGAGGGCCGCATCCTGCAGCTGCGGGCCCAGGCCGCCCAGCGGGAATATGAATTGGTGGTGGCGCTGCGCAGCCTGGCGGGCCACCAGGCGGCGGCGATTCGGGCGGCGGCCCGGCTGGTGGCCGACCTCGATGCCATCGCCAGTCTGGCGGAGGTGGCGGCCACCAGCGGCTACTGCTGCCCGGTGATCAGCGAAGGCCGCGAGCTGGTGATCGAAGCCGGCCGCCATCCGGTGGTGGAGCAGCTGCTGGTGGAAGACCAGTTCACCGCCAACGACATCGCCCTGGGCTCGGAATCCGGCCATCCAGACCTGATCGTGCTCACCGGTCCCAATGCCAGCGGCAAGAGCTGTTATCTGCGCCAGACCGGTCTGCTGTTGTTGATGGGTCAGCTCGGCAGTTGGATTCCGGCGCGATCGGCCCGGTTGGGGATTGCCGATCGCCTGTTCACCCGCGTCGGGGCCGGCGATGACCTCACGGCGGGCCAGTCCACCTTCATGGTGGAAATGGCCGAAACCGCCAACATCCTTCACCACGCCAGCGAGCGCTCCCTGGTGCTGCTCGATGAGATCGGCCGCGGCACCGCCACCTTCGATGGCCTCTCGATCGCCTGGGCGGTGGCCGAACACCTGGCCGAGCAGCGGCGCTCCCGCAGCGTCTTCGCCACCCACTACCACGAATTGAACGAGCTGGCCGAGCTGCTGGCCAACGTGGCCAACGCCCAGGTGCTGGTGGAGGAAACCGGCGAGGCCCTGCTGTTTCTGCATCGGGTGGCGCCCGGCGGTGCCAGCCGCAGCTACGGCATCGAGGCGGCTCGCCTGGCCGGGGTACCCCAGGCGGTGGTGAAACGAGCCCGCCAGGTGCTGGGCCGCATCGAGGCCAATAGCCACGTGGCCGTGGGCCTCAAACGCCAGCCACCGCCGCAACCGCCGCAGTCGCAGTCGCCGCAGTCGCCCCAGGGGGAAGAATCGCTCGCCGCCTGAGCTTTGACGGCCCGCGAGCCACCTAGCCAGCTAGCCAGCTAGCCAGCCCACCAGAGACAAGCCAGATCTCCCCGAACCAGTAACCCCGGACCAGTTAGCCCCTGATCAGCCAGCCAAATACAAGCCGGCCGCCTGCAGCCATGCGGCCCGCAGCAGGGCGTTGCAGCTGGCGGCCACCAGGGCGGCTCCCCCCTTCGAGCCCCGCAGGCCGATGTGGGCCAGGCCGCTGGCGGCCAGCCGGCGCTTGCTCTCGGCCACCCCCACAAACCCCACCGGCATACCAATCACCAGGGCCGGCCCCGGGCTCGGCCCTCGGCTCGATCCTGGCGCTGCCTGGGCCTGATCGGGCTGGGCCAAGCAGTCGAGCAACCGCTCCAGAGCCGTGGGGGCGCTGCCGATCAACACAACTGGCGCTAATGACAGTGGCGCTGAGGACAGTGGCGCTGAGCTCCCCGGCGCCAAACCAGCCGGCGCCACACCAGCCGGCGCCAAACCCTTTGGCGCCAGTTCCGCCCAGGCTCTCTGCAGGCCGATGGCGGAGCGGGTGTCGCCGGCGGGGGCCTTGGCAGGGGCCCAATCGAGCAGGCAGTGCACCGGATTGGCGAAGGTGCGTTTGGCCATCGGGGTCACCGCCGCCGCCGCCATGGCCGTATCGGTGAGGATCGGGGCGCCGGCGGCCAGGGCCGCCAGGCCGGCGGCGCAGGCCGCCGCCGGCACCTCCAACTCCCGGGCGAGGCCCAGATCGCCACTGCTGTGGATGCAGCGTTCCACCACATCCCGCACCACCGGATCGGCTGCGGGGCTGAAACCCTGCTGGGTCAATGCGGCTCGAATCAGGCGAATGCTCTCGCTGAAAATCGGATGATCCAAGCCTGGATCAGCTCCAGATGCTGGGGTGGCGGCAGATGCAGGCAAGCGGCAGGGGGGCTAGCCCAGCCACAATGAATCCCTGCGGGAATTGGCTGGCCTGAGGGATTGGCGTGCCCTGCGGAAAAAGTGCCCGGCCCCATCTCTGGCCAGCCCCACCCCGCCCCTTCCCCTTAACCGGCATGCCGATCCACCTGCTCTGGGGCGACGACGAGGCCGCCCGCCAGCGAGCCCTCGATGCCCTGGTGGAAAAGCTGGTGGATCCGGCCTGGAGCGCCATCAACCTCAGCCGGCTGGATGGCAATGACCTGGCCCAGGCGGCCCAGGCCCTGTCGGAGGCGCGCACGCCGCCCTTTGGGGCTGGGGCCAGGCTGGTGATGTTGCAGCGCAGTCCCTTTTGCCAGCAATGCCCCGCCGAGCTGGGCCAGCAGCTGGAGGCGAGCCTGACGCTGATCCCCCCCGATTGCCATCTGGTGCTGGTGCAATCGGCCAAGCCCGATGGCCGGCTGCGCACCACCAAGGCGCTGCAGGCCCTGGTTAAGAGCGGCCAGGCCAGCGAGCGCAGCTTCCAGCTGCCGGCGGTGTGGGATGGCGCCGGCCAGTTGGAATTGGTGCAGCGCACCGCCAGCGAGATGGGCTTGAAGCTGGCGCCGGCGGCGGCGGAAGCCCTGGCCGAGGCGATCGGCAGCGACAGCGCCCGGCTGGCCAGTGAACTGGAGAAGCTGAGCCTGCATGCCGACAGGGGCTCTGCGGGGGCGGGGCGGCCGATCACGGCCGAGGCGGTGCGGGCGCTGGTGGGCGGCGTGAGCACCAGCAGCCTGGCGGTGGGGGATGCGCTGCTGGCGGGCCGGCCGGCGGATGCGATTGCCCTGGTGGATGCGCTGCTGGCGGCCAATGAACCGGCGCTGCGCATCGTGGCGGCGCTGAGCAGTCAGATTCGTGGCTGGCTCTGGGTGGCCCTGCTGGACCAGGCCGGTCAACAGGACGTGAACGCCATCGCCAAGGCGGCTGGGATCGGCAACCCAAAGCGGATTTACGTGATGCGCAAGCAGATTCGCGGCCAGCGGCCCGCCAGCTTCCTCAGGTTGCTGAGTCAGCTGCTGGAGGTGGAGGCGGCCCTGAAACGCGGTGGCGCCGCCGCCGACGCCTTCCGCGATGGTTTTCTGCTGGGGGATGCCGGCTATGGGTGATGCCGGCGCTGGGTGATCGGGCCGCCTGCCCTGCCCCTGATAATCGAGCCCTGAGTGTTTGCGGCTACAAAGGGCCGCCCCACCGCCCATGGCCCTGCTGGTTCAGAAGTTTGGCGGCACGTCGGTAGCTGACGTGGATCGGATACAGGCCGTGGCCGCCCGCATCGCCGCCTGCCGTGAGGAGGGCCACGAGCTGGTGATCGTGGTTTCCGCCATGGGCCACAGCACCGATGAACTCACCGCCCTGGCGCGGGCGATCAGCAGCGATCCCCCCCAGCGGGAGCTGGACATGCTGTTGGCCACCGGGGAGCAGGTGTCGATTGCGCTGTTGTCGATGGCCCTGCATGCCCAGGGGGTGCCGGCGGTGTCGATGACCGGCGCCCAGGTGGGGATCATCACCGAATCGGCCCACGGCCGCGCCCGGATCCTGGAGATCCGCACCGAGCGGCTGGCCCGGCTGCTGGCGGAGGGCCAGGTGGTGGTGGTGGCCGGCTTCCAGGGCACCAGCAGCGGCGCCGCCGGCACCCCCGAGATCACCACCTTGGGCCGCGGCGGCTCGGACACCACGGCGGTGGCCCTGGCGGCGGCCTTGGGGGCCGATGCCTGCGAGATCTATACCGATGTGCCGGGCGTGCTCACCACCGACCCGCGCAAGGTGGGCGATGCCCAGTTGATGGCCCAGGTGAGCTGTAACGAGATGCTGGAGCTGGCCAGCCTGGGCGCCGCCGTGCTGCACCCGCGGGCGGTGGAGATCGCCCGCAACTACGGCGTACCGCTGCTGGTGCGCTCCAGCTGGAGCGATGCCCCCGGCACCAGGCTCACCAGCGGCAGCCCCCGACCAATCGGCAGCGGTGGGCTGGAGCTGGGGCGGCCGGTGGATGGGGCGGAACTGGAGAGCGATCAGGCGGTGCTGGCCCTCTCCCATGTGCCCGATCGGCCGGGGGTGGCCGCGCTGCTGTTCGAGGCCCTGGGCGCTGCGGGGCTGAATGTGGACCTGATCGTGCAGGCCACCCAGGAGGGCAGCAGCAATGACATCGCCTTCACACTGGCGGCAGCTGATTTGGATCGGGCCCAGCTGGTGTGCCGCGAGGTGCTGGCCGGCATGGGGGCCGAGCTGGGTGCCGGCGGCGCCCAGCTCTCGGCCCAGGGGGCGATGGCCAAGCTGAGCATCTCCGGAGCCGGGATTTTGGGCCGGCCCGGAGTGGCCGCCAGGCTGTTCGACACCCTGGCCCGCGCCGGCATCAACCTGCGCCTGATCGCCACCAGCGAGGTGAAGGTGAGTTGTCTGGTGGCCGGTGAGCAAGGGGCCAAGGCGCTCAGGGCCACCGCCGAAGCGTTCGAGTTGCAAGACAACCAGCTGCGCCACGATCCGCTGGTCTGTCAGTTGGGCGAGCCGGCCGTGCGCGGCGTGGCCCTGGATTGCGACCAGGCCCAGGTGGCGCTGCGGCGGCTGCCCGATCGTCCCGGCACCGCCGCCGCCGTGTGCCGAGCCCTGGCCGATGCCGGCATCGGCCTCGATGCGATCGTCCAGTCTGAGCGCACCCATGACCTCGGCGATCAGCGCAGCCGCGACATGAGTTTCGTGCTCAAGCGCGATGAGCGGCAGCGGGCGGAGCGGGCCCTGGCCCCGCTGCTGCGCCAGTGGCCCAGCGCCCGTTTTGAAGAGGGGGCCGCCATCGCCCGGGTGAGCGCCGTGGGGGCGGGCATGCCCTGCACGCCGGGCACGGCGGCCCGCATGTTCCGCTGCCTGGCCGATGCCGGCATCAATATCGAGCTGATCGCCACCAGCGAAATCCGCACCAGTTGCCTGGTGGCCGCCGCCGATGGCCTGGCGGCTCTACAAGCGGTGCATGCCGCCTTTGACCTGGGCGGGGCGGAGCAGCACCGGGCCGAGGGCAGCGCCGCACCGCTGTAGCCCAGCTTGCCCCTATAGCCCAGCCGGCCAGGGATCTCCGCACCGCGACCTTTGCGCAGGCGAAGATGCTGGTTCAGAGCTGGCCAATAAGCACAAGAAAAAAGCGATTACAGATTTTGGCCTCACTTCTAGAAATTTTGGCCTCACTTCTTCCGTTCTGAGAAACTACGACAGCCGCAGCCGCTTGCGACTGGGCGGCATAGACGCCTTCACCTCGGCCCAGCAGGTAGCAGCATGCGCCCATGGCCACCACCCCATGTTTAAACTATATTGGCCTGTCATGAATTGCCCCAAAATTTCAGCAAAATGTGCAATAACAACGGGCAAGCAACTCAAAAAGGCCATGGCAATCAGGTTCGTCAACAACAGGCCATCGCCAACTGGTTCGTCGCAAACCGGTTCCAGGAGCAAACTCAATTATGCAAATGACCTGGCGCAGGCTGTTGATGGCATAGCCCCATCTTGCGGAAGTAGTCGGCATCGGAGCTAGGGTGGATTAGCAGTTCTTCTCCCGCAGCAATCATGCGGCAGGCGACGATCACCGCCTCCCCCCCCTTGATCTGATCGCTGGGACTGGCATTGGCGGGCTCACCGGGTAACGGGAAATTCCAGAAGCGGGCCTGATCGCCGCAGACCACCACAAAAGCGGGGCTTGCAGGATTCACATAACCAAAGTGCAGCAGCTCCGCCCGCTGGCGGGGCTCCAAGTTGCCGAGTGGCAGACGCTGATCAATGGCCGGTTCAAAGCACCAGAGCAGAACACCGGGCTGCAGGGGGATGGACGTGAACAAACCCGTGCCATGCCTAGGGCTGGGAGCCGTAAAGTGGGGGATCATCATGCTCATCAACCACTGACGGGCAGGCTCTCGCTATATTTGCTGATCAATTGCTTTAAATAAGTAGGCTCGTCCAACCTGGGATGTATTGCCTGGAGCAGGGCAAGGGCCTCTTGGGGGCGTCCTTCCTGGTGGGCCCGCTGGGCTGCGTTGATGCTGTCGGCGAACAGCAGCTGCTGCTCAGTTGCCCCATGACGACGGGCGATCACCTCGAACAGCTCCATCGGCTGACTGAACCCCTTTAGCCGGGTTTTACCCACCTTGACAATCAAATATTCGGCAGCGGCTGGGCCGAGGGCCTGCACCATATCGGCGCTGGCAAGAATTCGGGTACCAAATATACGGTTACTAAACTCAAGGCGCTGGGCAAGATTAACCCGATCGCCAATAATCGTGTAATTTACTCGTTCACAGGGGCCGATGTTACCGACCACCACAGAGCCGTAGTCGATGCCAAAAGTGGTGTGGAAAGCAACAGAACGACCCTCTTCCTTCCACTGCAGATTCAGAGCATCAAGCCGCTCGCGGCAATGCAGGGCAGCCTCCACACAGGCAACAGCCGGATGCTCAACGCTATCTGGGGCGCCCCAGAAAAGCAGGGCACTGTCACCAATATATTTATCAAGTATCCCCTGGGTGGCTGTGGCCACCTCGTTAATGATTGCGAAGTACTGATTGAGCAGCTGCAGCACTTGCTCCGGATCAAGACTCTCACACAGGCCTGTAAAACCTCGAATATCGGTAAACATAATAGCCAGAGGCCGTATTTCACCACTGAGATTCAGGGAAGATCTGTTAAGCACTAACCTGCGCACAAGGGCGCTTGGCACATAAGAATTAAACTCCGAGAGGGCTGACTGAACCGTGCCTAACGAGCTAATAATTTGATGAATTTCATGAATCCATCCTGCGGCGATTAGCCGGTCCTTCAGGGAACCAAATTCGAGTCGAGAGATGGCCTGCAGGCTCTGATGTATATAGCGGAGCGGATCACTTATCTGGCTGCCTACAAATGCCGCCAGGGGCAGAGTGAGCAGCAGGCTCAGCAGATAAGACTGGGCCAGATAACTTAAGATGCGATTTCGATCAAGGATTATCTGCTCAGCGGAGATATCAATACCGAGCACCGCCTCGAAGCTGCCATCGCGGCGGAGTAGCGGAATGTAGGCAGACATCCAGGTGCCCCACTGATCGCTCACGAAGGCGCGGTCCACCTCAAGGCGGCCAGTCTTCCAGACACGATGTAACGCATCAGTACTACTGCTAGTGGGCATTACCACGCCGGTGTCGGTAAATTCCCTGCTGCTGTAGGGTGTGCCGTCTACAATGAAAATATAGCGGGAGAAAGGATCCTTAATTGGCTCCTTTGCCTTGCGGAGGGTGTAGATGAAGCGGATGCCACGGATGTCCTGCAGCGCCGAAGTGAGCACAGCATGGGTCTGCTGATACACAGGCGTTTTCATCTGGCTTTTATGCTGTAGCGTTGCGATCAAATCGGCATCTAGCCGGGAAGCCAGCAACTCAGCGGAGTCCCGCAGCCGCAGGGCGGTGTTTTGATTGGCGATCTCGAGGCTGCTGCGCAGCACGAATAGACCCGTCACCAGGGTGGTAAGGGTGGCGGTGCCGGCGAACACCACCGCCAGGGTGGGGGCAATGTAGGGACGACGGAACCGCAGGCGGGGCCATGGCAGTAGGGGCATGGCCATCAACAGGCGCTGGCGAACAGGTGATCCCAAAAGGTGAGGATCAAGCCGAAGTTGCGTGAGGGCTTGCTGTGGTGACGCAGGTGGTAGTCACCCCAGGCGAACACCCGGGTGAGCGGCCCGGCAAGGCTGGGGTTGTGATCGAGCTGGGAGTCGCTGCAGAAGATTTCGTACAGGTAATGGAAGACCAACAGCAGCGCCCCCTGCACCGGTAGCACCAGGCTGATCACCAAAAGAGGCAGAGTGAGGGTGAACCAGATGTCAAGAGTCTCGCTGACGCTGCCGAAGCAGAGCAGAAAGTGGTGCCATCGCAACCTGCGCGCGCGGCGCAAGTAACCAGGCTGATGGTGGACGGAGTGCAGGCGATGCAGCAGGTTCCAGGGCGCGGACCAATGGGCCAACCTGTGGATGCCATAGGCCATCCCGAGCCAAACCAGGAACACCATGGCGAATAAAAGTATCTCTTGCACCATCGGCATCCCAGGGCTTGACATGCAACGATATTAAACGATAAGAGTATTTTTCGAAACCAGCAAGGCCGCTCGCCGATTTCCAGGGCTTGAAGGTGCGGCGGCGCCGGGGGCGGAGATTGCCTGAACAGGGCCAAAATGGCCCACGGCGAACATTAACTCATCAAATTTCACGAAAACAAAGGATCCCGCAACGGATCAAACAAAATTCCCAGCGGCTGACTAGGCCCAAACGCAGGCCGGTCAAGAGCCATCAGGCATAAGGAAGCCCCGATTAACCTTGCTTTTTATTTCAAATTTTGCCGGCCAAATCTATCGCGGTCATCATTTAAGTGGAAACACGCTACGGACAGAGGGATGGGCAATTTCCCAAAGTAACAACAAGCTTATACCAATATTCTTAGCTTGGCCAACTAGGTAGGGCAACTTCGTCAGCGAGGGATTCCAGGCCATGGAACGACTGTCCCCAGGAGCCTATCTATATTTTAGCTGTTATATCCTGGGCTATATCCTAGGCGCCTGGCACCAAATCAATCCAGCAGCCGCAGTTCGGTGGATCTCGCCGATAACCCTATCGGCATGCCGCCGCCAGTTCAAGGCGGCCCGAAAGCGTCCGCCTTGAACTGGCGGCGGCGGCGGGTGGCTGTCAGAGTGGCGCTGGCTCAGCCCTCCCCATGCATCTCACCCCCCAGGAGAAAGACAAGCTCCTGATCGTGACCGCCGCCCTGTTGGCCGAGCGGCGCTTGAACAGAGGCCTGCGGCTCAACTATCCAGAAGCGGTCGCCTGGCTCAGTTTTCAGGTGCTGGAAGGCGCCCGCGATGGCAAGAGCGTGGCTGAGTTGATGGCCGAGGGCAGCACCTGGCTGCGCCGCGATCAAGTGATGACCGGCGTGCCAGAGCTGGTGGCTGAGGTGCAGATCGAAGCGGTGTTTCTCGATGGCACCAAGCTGGTGACCCTGCACGAACCGATCCGCGCCTAGGCCCGCCCCAGCCAGTGGCTTTGTCCCCCAGTCGCTTTTCCCCAGTCGCCTCTCGCCCCCATGTCATCCCTGGCCACCGGCGATCCCTTCGCCAAAGAGCTCATTCCCGGTGAACTGATGCCGGAGGCCGGCGAGCTGGTGCTCAATGCCGGCAGGCCCGTAACCACGATCTCGGTGGCCAACACCGGCGATCGCCCGGTGCAGATCGGCTCCCACTTCCACTTCTACGAGGCCAATGGGGCGCTGGAATTTGAGCGCGAGGCCGCCCGCGGCCAGCGGCTCGACATCCCCGCCGGCACCGCCATGCGCTTTGAACCCGGCGATACCCGCTCGGTGAACCTGGTGCCCTACGTGGGTGGCCGCCGCGTGGTTGGCTTCAACGGACTGATCAACGGCCCCCTCGACTGAGTTCGGCCCGCCGCCCTGCTCCCATCCCCGCCTCCGCCATGCCCTACCGGATTTCCCGCCGCGCCTACGCCGAAACCTACGGCCCCACCACCGGTGATCGGCTGCGCCTGGCCGACACCGAGCTGATATTGGAGGTGGAAAAAGACTTCACCAGCTACGGCGACGAGGTGAAGTTTGGTGGTGGCAAGGTGATTCGCGATGGCATGGGCCAGGCCCAGACCAGCCGGGCGGAGGGGGCCGTGGACACGGTGATCACCAACGCCTTGATCCTGGATTGGTGGGGGATTGTCAAGGCGGACATCGGCCTGCGCGATGGCCGCATTGTGGCGATCGGCAAGGCGGGTAACCCCGATATTCAAGACGGCGTCGACATAGTCGTGGGTCCCGGCACCGAGGCCATCGCCGGCGAGGGCCACATCCTCACCGCTGGCGCCATCGACACCCATATCCACTTCATCTGCCCCCAGCAAATTGAGACGGCCCTGGCCTCCGGGGTGACCACCTTGCTGGGGGGCGGCACCGGCCCCGCCACCGGCACCAACGCCACCACCTGCACCCCTGGCGCCTTTCACCTGGCCCGGATGCTGCAGGCGGCGGAGGGTCTGCCGATCAACCTGGGCTTCTTTGGCAAGGGCAATGCCAGCACCCCAGAGGCCATAGAGGAACAGATCCTCGCCGGAGCCTGCGCCCTGAAGTTGCATGAAGACTGGGGCACCACCCCGGCGGCGATCGACTGCTGCCTCAGCGTCGCCGATCGCTACGACGTGCAGGTGTGCATTCACACCGACACCCTCAACGAGGCCGGCTTCGTGGAGGACACGATTCGGGCGATTGGCGGCCGCACCATCCACACCTTCCATACCGAGGGGGCCGGCGGCGGCCACGCACCGGACATCATCCGCATCTGTGGAGAGGCAAATGTATTGCCAAGTTCCACCAACCCCACTCGGCCCTATACAAAAAATACCCTGGAAGAACACCTGGATATGCTGATGGTCTGCCACCATCTGGATCCCAAGATACCGGAAGATGTAGCATTCGCCGAATCGCGTATTCGCCGGGAAACGATCGCGGCAGAAGATATCCTCCACGACCTGGGCGCCTTTAGCATCATCGCCAGCGACTCCCAGGCGATGGGTAGGGTGGGGGAGGTGATCATCCGCACCTTCCAGACGGCCCACAAGATGAAAGTGCAGCGGGGTCCCCTGGCCGAGGATTCCAGTCGCAACGACAACAACCGCCTGAAAAGATATATCGCGAAAGTAACAATTAACCCGGCGATCGCCCATGGCATTGAAAGCCAGGTGGGCTCCGTTGCCGTGGGTAAGTTGGCCGATCTGGTGCTCTGGAAACCGGGGTTCTTTGGGGTGAAGCCGGAGTTGGTGCTCAAGGGTGGTTCGATCGTCTGGGCCCAGATGGGCGATGCCAATGCCTCGATCCCCACCCCCGGACCGGTGCATGGCCGGCCGATGTTCGCCGCCTTTGGCAAGGCCCTGGCCCCCAGCTGCCTCACCTTCTTGAGCCAGGCCGCCCTGGATGCGGATCTTCCCCGCAAGCTGGGCCTCAGCCGCCCCTGTGTGCCGGTGCAGCACACCCGCGATATCGGTAAGGCGGCCATGCGCAACAACAGTGCCCTGCCCCAGGTGAGCGTGGATCCCCAAACCTATGAGGTGTTCGCCGATGGCCAGCTGCTCACCTGCGAGCCAGCCGAGGTGCTGCCCATGGCCCAGCGCTACTTTCTGCTCTGAGCAAGGGTTTAGGCGGCGCTTATGTAGCAATGGCCACGGGCCTGGGCGCCATGGCTCTGCATGATCGCCTGGATACCAGGAGGCCAGCCAGGAGGCCGCCATGTTCACCGAGTACAAACCAGACCGGGGCTACGACGAATATTTCAGCGCCACCAACGAACCGCGCCAGGCCCTCAAACCACTGCTCTCCTCCCTGGGGCGGCTGGGACTGGAGGAGCTGAACCGCAACCATGCCGCCTCGGGCATGCTGCTCAAGCGCCTGGGGGCCACCTTTCGTCTCAACGGCTCCGGCTCCCGCGGCGCAGAGCGGATACTGCCCTTTGATCCCCTGCCCAGGTTGATCAGCAGCACCGATTGGCAGCGGCTGGAGAGGGGTTTGATCCAGAGGCTAGAAGCGATTGATTTATTCCTCGCCGATGTCTATGGCGAGCAGCGGATTTTGCGCGATGGCCTGATCCCCCGTGAGCACCTGGAAAGCTCCCAGGGATGGCGGCCCCAGTTGCAGGGATTCACGCCGCCCTTGGGCCGCTGGTGTCACATCTCCGGCTTGGATCTGGTGCGTGACGGCCAGGGCACCTGGCGGGTGCTGGAAGATAACCTGCGCTGTCCTTCTGGGGTGGCCTACTTCCTGGAGAATCGGCGGGTGATGAAGCGGATCTTCCCCAGCCTCTTCGCCGGTCGCACCGTTCAGCCCATCGATGACTATCCATCCCATCTGCTGCAGACCCTGCGGGAACTGGCCCCCTGGACCGAATCCCCGAAGGTGGTGCTGTTAACTCCGGGAGTATTTAATAGTGCCTACTTCGAGCACTGCTATCTAGCCCAGCAGATGGGCATCCAGCTGGTGGAAGGGCGCGACCTGATCTGCCAGGATCAGAGGGTGTGGATGCGCAGTACCGCCGGCTTAGAGCCGGTGGATGTGATTTACCGCCGCATTGATGACGACTTCCTCGATCCGTCCGTCTTCCGCAGCGATTCAATCCTGGGGGTTGCTGGCCTGATGGACTGCTACCGGGCCGGTCGGGTGGCGATCGCCAATGCCCCAGGCACCGGCGTGGCCGACGACAAGCTGATTTATGCCTATGTGCCGGCAATGATCCGCTACTACTTAGATGAAGAGCCGATCATCGAGAATGTGCCCACCTATCTCTGCCAGCGGCCCGATGACCAGGCCTATGTGCTGGAACATCTAGGCGAGTTGGTGGTCAAGGCGGTGGCAGAAGCCGGTGGTTACGGCATGCTTATCGGCCCCCATGCCACAGGGGATGAGATTGCCGAATTTGCTATCAAAATCAAGGCAAATCCACGCAACTACATCGCTCAACCCACCCTTGATCTGTCTACGGTGCCCTCGCTGAGCAACGGTGAGCTCTACCCCTGCCACGTGGATCTGCGGCCCTATGTGCTGCGCGGCAAGGAAGCCTGGGTGAGCCCCGGTGGCCTCACTCGGGTGGCCCTGCGCCGCGGCTCTCTGGTGGTGAATTCCTCCCAGGGCGGCGGCTGCAAAGACACCTGGATCGTCAGTGACACCCCCGGGGAGCAAAGCCCATGCTGAGCCGAGTTGCCGATTCGCTTTACTGGATCAATCGCTATGTGGAGCGGGCGGAGAACATCTCCCGCTTCGTGGAAGTGAGCGAGGCCATGGCCCTGGACTGCCCGCCGGGCAGCGCTGAACCCTGGCTACCTCTAATCGATGCCAACGGCGATCGGGAACTGTTCGATCAGCTCTATCCCACAGGCAACTCCGAGGAGGTGGTGCGC
>CANHSW010000003.1 GCA_947463165.1 Cyanobacteriota bacterium | reverse complement strand
GGAAAAGACCCCGAAAAGCCGCCTCCAGGGTGATTGTCTCGCCAGTGTTGTAGTACATGGCGGGCACTGCCACGAACAGCACCCCCACCAGGTTTGAGAAGATCGCGAAAGGCAGCTGACCCAACTGACCCACCAAGACCGCAGCTGTGATCGAAGCCTCACTGCTGCCATTGGTCAAGCCGAAACCAACAAGGGTGATTAGCAAGTAGATCAGAAAACCAGCCCCACTGATCACCACGGTGGCCACCCAAATCAGCAGGATCGCTGATAAGTGGAGGAGAAATGCCTCCCAGGCCCGGCTGAGGCTGGGCTTTTCGTAGGCGGCGGGACAGGCCAAGGCATAGTTGCAAATCAGCCGGAATGTAGTTGCGTAGTGGGCCTGGCGCAAGCACAGGCCCCTGGCGGTGGGTGGCAACATGGCCGGCATGGACCCCAACAGCTGGCTGCAGCTCTGCCGCAAGGTGCGCTTCGGCGACACGGACGCCGCCGGCGTGATGCACTTCCACCAGCTGCTGCGCTGGTGCCACGAGGCCTATGAGGAGAGCCTGGAACGCTTCGGCATCGCCGCTGATGAACTGTTTCCCACCCCCGGCAAAACGCCGCCCATCGCCCTGCCGATCGTCCACTGCCGCGCCGATTTCCGCCGGCCCCTGGTCTGTGGCGATCCCCTGGCGATCCAACTGGAACCCCAACGAATCGATCCTGGCTGCTTCCAAATTCGCTACCTATTCCGCTCAGCCAACCAAGAGGTGGCCGAAGGCTTAAGCCGCCACCTGGCCATAGAAGTGGCCAGCCGGCGCCGCTGCGCCCTGCCGGAGCCGATCGCTCGCTGGCTGGAGGCCTCCAGCCTCGGCGGCGGGCCGAGGCCGCTTTAATTTGGCACCCTGAATGCTGGCGTCTGGAGATAACTGCCACCTAGAAACAGCTGTCTCGCGGAAACAGCCGTTGCGTGGAAACAGCTGTTGTGTGGAAACAGCCGTCGCGTGGAAACAGCCGTCCAGATGCGGCCAATGCTGTAGCATCTCTTTTAACAGCCTACGCCAGTTTCCGCCAATAAATTGACCGTTTGCAATGGTGAGGCGTCAAGGCGCCGGCAAAAAGGGTGGGGAGGGGAGTATTTGGCGGCCGGGGATTGGGCGGGAAGCCATAGGTGGCGGACCACAGCCGCCCAGTCAGCAGCTCAATATATGAAGAAATGCCAACACGGCCCAAATCAGGTGGAGCTGAAGAACGGCTCCAAAAACGCAACTACCAGACTGAGTCTCATTTAAGACTGAAGGTGGAATCCAGTCGCCACAATGGATATGGCCAGCTGACTCGCCCAAACAGGTTGGGAACTGACCAGCGTCAGCAGCTGCCTTGAGCAGCAAAAACTTTACTCATTTTACAAATGTATTCCCAGGAACGCGCAGGGTGAGCAGAAAAGCGAACATCTGGGGTATAAATTAATTCACTGTTCCGCAGGAGGGCATGGATAAACGCCACATCACAGGTGATTCGCCCTGCGCTCTGTCCAGCACAGAGTTTTCCATTGGTTAGCCAAGGCATCGCGGCCCCTTTTCACACCCTAAGCCTCCAACAATCCACGCTCCAACGAGCACTAGCACCAGCAAAGCATCCCAAATCACCAGGTTGAGTCGCCACAAATTAGAGGGTAAGTTCAACCCACTCCGGCCTCAACAGTTTCAGCCTCAGCAATAGGCAAACATCAAGCCCGGGCGCGGCATTAGCCAATTAAGCCCACATCTTTGCCTTGCCTCGATTACAAGAGCACCAACTAAAAGGAGTTTTTCGTGTCCAATTCTAGCGGCAGCCTCAACTTCAACTCAGTCATAGATTGGTTCACGTTTAACGATCTATCCTTCCTCGACTACCAGTGGACCGTCTATAGCCAATACAATAACGATCCGACAATTGCTGTTCTGCCTGGCCCCCTGGGAGCGGTGGGAGCCAAGTCTACCAGCGGATTTCGCTATCTCAATGGCACCGATCAGCAGATTTTTGGCATACCGCAATTTCCCAATCAAACAACAGCAAGTCTAAGGATAACCTCACCGACCGATCCCCGCTATCGCGCCGGCGCAACCAACACCCTGTTTCGCAACTTAACTAGCAGTAATTTTTCCAGAGAAACGGGCGAATTCACAATTAATTTTGGCACAGGAACTACAAGCTACAATTCCTCCTACGTAGTAGATTACAGCATTCGTGGCAATCTGATCTTCGACGCCAACCCTAGGTTGATCAGCAATCTGCTGACAAACCAGACGGGGAAAAGCCTGTTTGATACTCTGGATAATCCCTATGCCAGGGAATGGACCCAGACTGGCACCAGGGCAGGCTTGGGCCGGGTAAGTCAAAATAACAATACCCGCCATGAAGCCATCCTAACAGGCAGCAATCCACTGCCAAACTCAGACTTTTTCGCCATCTTCGGTCAATATCATGACCATGGCCTTGATTTTCTCGACAAGGGGGATGATGGCAGTGTCCTAATACCCCTACTACCTGGCGACAGTCTTTACCAGGCGGGCAGCCCAACCAACTTCATGGCCCTGTCCCGGGGAAACACCGTACGCGTAAAACTAGGAGTGGGGAGCAAAGATAGCCTGCTTACTGAGTTAGGTCTGGGCACATATTTCCCCAGCACCACCTGGGATGTGGACAATGATAATAGCGCGATTGGCACAAGTGTCTTCACAACGATTGCCAGCGGCGGCAACGTAGTGCTAAACGATCAAATCGTTAGCATAGCCACAGGGGCAACCATCGCCCAAGTGGTAGATGCCTTCAATTACCAGTCTCCATTTACCGGAGTGATCGCCTCCGTTGATGCGAGTGGGGCGCTAAAGCTTTCGCCAAGAAATGGCAGGAGCTTTAACTATACATCTGCATTTATTGATCTAAACCAAACCTATGGTTCCACCTTCAGCCATGGAGTTTTCCTGAAGGAGTACAAGGGCAATGGTGAACTCACCGGGGCCATGCTCACCGCCAGCGACAAAGGCATTGTCCGATGGACAGATGTCAAACAAAATGCCCTGCGCATTGGCCTGGTAATCCACGATATTGACGTATCCAGTGTTCCCCTGGTGGAGACCATTCCCGCCGGCATGGCCGGGGCGGGCCGCCTGGCATTTGTTGTTTTAAATAAAATCTCAGGCGAAAAAGGATATATTTTTGATACCGCATTGGTGCCGGCCGATGCCGTGCTGATGAAGTCTGGATCAGCCTTCATGATTGATTTGGCCCATAACTGGCAAGGGGCCCAGCAACCAGCAGGCATCAGCCAATTCAACGCCACAGGTGATCTGAAGGATCCATCAGTTTTAAATCTGCACGCGGCAGGTGGAGATGGCCGCGCCAATGAAAATCTTGGCCTCACCAGTATTCACCAAATCTTTGTTGATGCTCACAATGCAATCCTCAAGCAACTGGAAGTAGATATTGCCAGAAACAAGCAGCAAAATCCTAGCTTCCAGATGTCGGCAGAAGAAAAATTTGAAGCTACAAAGCTAGTTACAGAGCAATTCTATCAGCATCACGTTTTTCAAGAATATGTACGTCGCATCACGCCCGACCTGGGGGCATTCGGCAGCGTTAATGCAGGATTCAATCCTTCGATTCTGGCCGAATTTGCCAGTTCAGTTTTCCGCTTTGGCCACTCCCAGCTGAGCGAAACAATTGCCCTCACCAAGGTCAACCCGGGCAGCGGCCTTGCCCTGGAGGGAAGCACTACAAATATGCTCCTGTTAAATGCATTTCTCGCCCCTCAACTTTATACCAACACTACGGCGGCAGAAGTTATAGCCGGCACTTCAAACCAAGTGGGCAATCAAATAGATGAGTATGTAACCAATACCCTGCGCAATGCCCTGGTGGGACTACCCCTGGATCTGGCCGCCCTCAACATCGGCAGGGGCCAGGATGTTGGGGTGAGCTCCCTCAACCAGGCGCGGCTGGAGATGCAAACATTTCTGCGCAATGTCCGCCTGACGGCTGGGAATGCAGCTACAAATCAAACCGATAACGGCCTGGATGCCCGCTTGGCGGCCCAGGAAGCAAACCTGCGCCCCTACGTGAGCTGGCGGGATTTCGGCAACCACCTGCTGAACCCCGATTCCCTGAAGGGATTCATCATGGCCTACTCCCGTGATGCCATCCTAAGCGCCTATTCAGGCAACTCGAACCTCCTTTACTGGAATAACTTGCAGGCCAGCAGTGCCCCCGGCGATGCTGCTATTTATGCGGCAGCCCTAGCCGATGCAGCCAATGCGGCGATACAGGATAATAGCTTCATGGGCAATGCCTGGAGTGGCACCAGCTCGGACGCTGTGATCCCTAACTTCCAAGCTAATTCAGGCAATCAAGATTTCCAAAATATTTCCCTGTGGCTTGGCGGTCTAGCGGAGGCAAAAGTCCCCGGCGGCATGCTCGGCCCCACCCACAATTTTATCTACTCCTATCAAATGCAGCAGCTGGAGAGGGGTGATGAAAATTACTACCTAAGCAAACTTGCCGGCACGGATTTACTCGCGTCAATCCAGGGCAAGGTGCTGGCGGATCTGGTGATGGAATCAACTGGCGTTCGCCACCTTTACCACAAGATCTTTGCCGTGAATGATGCCGACTATGAGCTCTCCAGCAATTCCAACCTTGCCTTTAGAAGCAATGCCGCGCTGTTGGCGGCGAACAAAACAGTAACCGACATCTTCGGGGTGAGCCAGACAGTAGGTGTTGCAGGCTATGTGAACAAAGTTTTCACAGGCAATGGTGGCAATTATCTAGACGCCCGCGGCGTTTTAAATCCAAATGGAGTTGGCAATGCCAGCGAAATGTTTGGCGGCACAAATCGTGCGGATGCATTCAATGCCCTAGGCGGCGATGATTGCATCTGGGGCGACGGCGGTGAAGACCTCGCCTCCGGCGGCGAAGGCAATGACTTTATTGATGGGGGCAGTGGCAAAGACCTGATCTACGGCGATGCCGGCAACGACCTGCTGCGGGGCGGTGACGACGACGATCGCATCTATGGCGGCACCGGTAATGACGATATCTACGCAGGCGATGGTGATGATATGATCTATGGAGAAGCCGGCGATGAAGACATCAATGGCCAAAATGGCGATGATCAGCTATTTGGTGGCGCAGGCGCTGACAGAATCAAGGGCCAAGATGGCGATGACAAGCTCTATGGCGCAGCCGGCGTAGATACCCTGACCGGGGGGATGGGCGATGATCTCTTCTTCTTTGATCAACAATTAACTGACGCCGGCATTGATAGCATCTTAGATTTTGCGCCCGGCTCTGACCGGCTAGTGCTTAGCGCCGCCATTTACACAGCACTCACCGAATCAGAGATTAAAGCCAATCAATTTGAATCCATCGCCGGCTCCACCAGCGCCAATGTGACTGCGGCAGCCACCAAATCCAGCACCAGAATCACCTATAATATCAGCAATGGCGCCCTCGCCTACGACGCCGATGGCAATGGCTCATTGGCAGCCACCCAGATCGCCACACTGGGTAGATTCAACCCCTATCTTCCTTCCGACGTGGCCTCGGCCCAGGCCCTGTTCCCCGCAATATCCAGCCAAGATTTCATCGTTTTAAGATGAATATCTAGCAGACAAAGATAGCGGTCAGAGCTAGCGATCAAAGCTAGCAATCAATTATTTCCGGCCTCCGCAAGGGGGCTGTTTTTTATGGAGCAGCTGCGGGCAAACCAACTAAATCCACCGCCCGCCCGCCCGGTTCGCCCTGCACTGGGGAGGCCCACAGACCATGGCCGTGCCTGGTTCGCGCCATGCTTATGGCCCACATCCGTCGCAGCTGCCTTCGATGGCGCCCTTGCCAGCCCCGGAGCCCTCGCTTCTGCTTGAGACCATCGCGGCCCTCGATGCGCGCAAACTGCGCTTCGAACTGAACCGCATGGCCCTGCCCAAGGGGTTGGAGGGCACCTTTGGTCTGATCCGCCATCCCGGGGCCTCCTTGGCGGTGCCGCTGCTGGCCGATGGCCGGGTGGTGATCTTGCGCCAGTACCGCTTTGCGGTGCAAACCCGCCTGCTGGAGTTTCCCGCCGGCACCTTGGATGAGGGGGAAGCCCCCCTCAATACGATGCAACGGGAGCTGCAGGAGGAAGCGGGCTACAGCGCCGCCCGCTGGGATCCCCTGGGCACGCTGCTGCCCTGCCCTGGCTATTCCAACGAGGTGATCCACCTGTTCCTGGCCCGCGAACTCACCCCCCTCAGCCAACCCCCGGCCGGCGATGACGACGAAGACATCGAAGTGCTGCTGCTGACGCCTGCCGAACTGGATGGGGCCCTGGCCAGTGGCGATGAATACCTGGATGCCAAGAGCGTTACCGCCTGGCTGCGGGCCAAACAACTGCTGGGAATTTGATGGCTCCGCCCCGCTGGCTGTTCTGGCATCGCCGCGACCTGCGCCTCGGCGACAACCTCGGCCTGGCGGCCGCCGCCGCCGCCACACCGGCCCTAACCGGCGTCTATGTGCTCGACCCCGAGCTCCTGGCGGCCGAGACCATGGCACCGGCGCGGCTGTGGTTTCTGCTCGAAAGCCTGCGGGAGCTGGCCGAGGGCTGGCGACAGGCCGGCTCCAGGCTGCTGCTGCTGCGCGGCGATCCGCTCACCCTGCTGCCGGCCTTGACCCGCGCCATGGGCGCCGAGGTGGTGGCCTGGAACCGGGATGTGGAACCCCGGGCCCGCGAGCGCGACCGGCGGGTGGCCGCCGCCCTCCAGGCCCAATCCGCCCGGGTGCTGGCGGATTGGGATCAGCTCCTGGTGGACCCCAGCGCCATCTACACCGGCAGCGGCGATCCCTACCGGGTGTATGGGCCCTTCTTGCGCAACTGGCGCCACCAGGTGGAGAGCAAGGCCACCCTGGGGTCGGCGGCGGCCGGTGGCCTCGCCCCCCTGCCGGCCCCTGGCGGCCTGATCGATCTCAATCCAGCGGCCCTGGCCGATCCCCAGGGCTGGGCCCAACTGCCATTCATTACCGCCGCTGAGCTGGCGGCGATCCCCCATGGCTTCGCGGCGGCGGCCGAGTGTCCCTGCCGGCCTGGGGAACAGGCCGCCCTGGAGCAATTACAAAATTTTTGCCATGGCCGAGCAGGCAACATTCCACTGCTCAACTATGAGCCAGGGCGCAATTTTCCCGCCCAGCCCGGCACCTCCGCCCTCGGCGCCGCCCTGGCGCTCGGCACCCTCAGCCCCAGGCAGGCCTGGGCCGCGGCCCAGGAGGCAAGCAGCATGGCGGGGGGGGAGGAGTCGCTGCAGGCAATCCGTGTTTGGGAGCAGGAACTGGCCTGGCGGGAGTTTTATCAACAGGCCCTGTTCCATTTCCCGGAACTGGCCGACGGCCCCTACCGGCCGCTCTGGCGGCAGTTTCCCTGGGAAAACAACCACGCAAGGTTTCAGGCCTGGTGCGACGGCCTCACCGGCTTCCCGATCGTGGATGCAGCCATGCGACAGCTGAATACCAGCGGCTGGATGCACAACCGCTGCCGCATGATCGTGGCCTCCTTCCTGGTGAAGGATCTGATCTGCGACTGGCGCTGGGGGGAGCGGGCCTTCATGCAGCGCCTGGTGGATGGCGATCTGGCTGCCAACAATGGCGGCTGGCAATGGAGTGCCAGCAGTGGCATGGATCCAAAGCCGCTGCGCATCTTCAACCCCAGCACCCAGGCCAAAAAATTCGACCCCCAAGCCGAATACATCCGCCACTGGTTGCCAGAGTTGGCCCGCGTCAGCAGCGCCGATCTGATCTCCGGCGATATCGCCCCCCTGGAGCGCCGCGGCTATCCAACGCCGATCGTGGATCACCGCCAACAACAGGCCCATTTCAAGGCCCTATATGCATCACTCAAACCAGTCTAAAGATTCGCTCGAAAAAATACTAAGATTGTCGAAAATCACCAAGATTGATCGAGCTCAAGCCGCCATGGCGGTGGCGTTCTCGCCGATCAGCTGGCAGAGGCCCCGTACCACCTGATGCTGCTGCTCAAGCGTTAGTTCAGGAAAGATCGGCAGGCTGAGCACCTCACTGCAAAGACGCTCGGTTACCGGCAGGGAGCCGGGGCCATAGCCCAGGTGCTCATAGGCGGGCTGGCGATGAATTGGAATCGGGTAATAGATGATGGTGTTGACGCCTGCCGCCTGCAACTGCTGCTTCAGCCAATCGCGACAGCAGGCTTCCGGCAGGTCAAAATTGGCGCTATCCGCAGAAGGAGTGCAGCTGGTATCACAACAGATGCTTGCAGCCCGGGAGTGGGGTATACGCACAACAAACTGATTCCAACTGTGACCGTTGGGCACATCAACCGGCAGATGAATGCCGTCAAGATGGGCCAGCTGCTCCTGATAGCGCGCGGCGATGGCGCGGCGGCGCTCCACCCAGCTGACTAGGTGGGGGAGTTTTACGTTCAGCACCGCAGCCTGAATGGCATCGAGGCGAGAGTTGTAACCGAGCTGGGTGTGCAAATAGCGGCGGGGCATGCCATGTACGGCCAACTCGCGCATCGCCTGGGCCAGGGCCCCATCGCGACAGGTGACGGCACCCCCATCACCGGCGCCACCGAGATTTTTTGTGGGAAAGAAACTGAAACAGCCCACATCTCCCCAACTGCCCACCGGCCTACCGGCCCAGCTGGATCCAGTGGCCTGGGCACAATCCTCAACCACCTTCAAGCCATGGCGGTCGGCGATGGCACAGAGCCGCTCCATGTCCACCGGGCGACCGAACAGGTGCACCGGTAGCAGCACCTTGGTGGCCGGCGTAATCGCAGCCTCCAGCTGATTCAAGTCGATCAAATAACTGACTGGATCGACATCCACGAACACCGGCGTGGCACCCACCGCACTCACCGCCTCCGCCGTGGCGAAGAAACTGAAGGAGGCGGTGATCACCTCGTCGCCGGGGCCGATGCCCAGACCCCTCAGGGCCAGGATCAGGGCATCGGTACCGCTATTGCAGCCCACCGCATGGGGCACCTGAACCGCCTCGGCGAAGGCGGCTTCGAAGTTGGCAATGGCGGTGCCGCCGATGTACTGGCCGCTGCGCAGTACCTGGAGAACGGCTTGGTCTAATTCCTCGCCGAGGAGATCGAGCTGCTCGCGGAGGCTGAAGGGGGGCACCTGCATGGGAGCGACTTTAAGGCCGCTGCCCGGCGGCCAGAGTTCAGCGGCCAAACCAAGCCAGACCAATCCAGTTCAGTTCAGGCCAGTTCAGGTGCTGGTTAAATCGGCCACCTGGCGGCGGGGGCCCCAGCTGCAGCATCTTGGATGCACTCTCAGCGATGCCGAATGCCGATGGCGGATCCAGGCTTTTGGGGCAAGCGCGCCGCCCCCTGGGCCGGTTTGCTGCTGCTGGCGGGCTGTGTGCCAAACCAGCGCACGCCCACCTGGGCCATCTACCCCCTGCCGCGGCGGGTGCCCCACGACGGCCTGGCCGTGGTCAGCCAACCCGATGGCTATGGCCTGCACATCTGGATCGAAACAGACACCCGCCGCCAGGGCATCTGCCAGCCCCGCTGGACCCCCGATGCGGCGCGATTGTTTAACGGCAACGGCACGGCCCCTTTCAGCGCTGGCCTGGTGCCCCGCCAGGAGTTTTTTGATGCCGTAGCCCGCCAGGACCTGCGGCGGGCCCTGCGCGCCGAAAGCGAGGCCCTGTGCAAGGCCAGGGCGCCGCAAAGGCGCTACCGCTGGCAGGAGCCCCCCCGCCTCGCCAAGGAGGTGAAGGCAGAGCGTTTCCCGCTCTTGGAGCAGCCAGAACTGCTCAGTGATCCCAATACCATCGACAGCAGTGAACAGCGGCTGCTGAACGGTGGCACCTGATCAGTGGCACCTGATCAGCGGCTCCACCGCTGGCGACCCAAACGCTGGCGAGCCTGCCGCTGGCTACAAAACCTCGCCCCGGGCCGCCCCTAAGCCCAGCCAAGCCCGCCTGCGGGGGTCAGGGCGGAGCTGGTCAGATCGCTTCAACTGGTGACAGCGCTGCGGGAGAATCGCCGCAAAGACTCCAGCTACCACCCCATGCTCCTAGATCTGCGCGGCAAGAAGGCCCTGGTGACGGGCATTGCCAACAACCGCTCGATCGCCTGGGGCATCGCCCAGCAGCTGGCCGCCGCCGGCGCCGAACTCGGCATCACCTATCTGCCAGATGAGAAGGGTCGCTTTGAGACCAAGGTGCGTGAACTAACCCAACCGCTTAACCCCACCCTATTCGAGCCACTCAACGTACAAGATCCGGCACAGATTGCGGCCGTTTTTGATCGCATTCAGCAGCAATGGGGTTCAATAGATATACTGGTGCACTGCCTGGCCTTTGCCGGCAAGGAAGAGCTGATCGGCGATTACAGCGCCATCAGCCCCGAGGGCTTTGCCCGGGCCCTGGAGGTGAGTGCCTACTCGCTAGCGCCCCTATGCCGCTACGCCAAGCCCCTGTTCAACCAGGGGGGCAGCGTGATCACCCTCAGCTATCTGGGCGCTGAACGGGCGATCCCCAACTACAACGTAATGGGCGTGGCCAAAGCGGCCCTAGAGGCTTCCGTGCGCTATCTGGCGGCCGAACTGGGCCCCGAGAAGCAGGTGCGGGTAAATGCGATCAGCGCCGGGCCCATTCGCACCTTGGCCAGCTCGGCCATCGGTGGCATCCTCGACATGATCCACAACGTGGAGGAAAAGGCCCCCCTGGGCCGCACCGTCACCCAAGAGGAGGTGGGCAGCACCGCCGCCTTCCTGGCCAGCCCCCTGGCCAGCGGCATCACGGGCCAGGTGATCTATGTGGATGCCGGCTATTGCATCACAGGCATGTAATGGGAATCGGCGACTGCTGGGGCTGAGTTTTCGCCATCTTTCTCGGCGATGGTTATCGGTGCAGCGGGGCTTTCTGGTTAATCAAGCTGGGATTCTTCGAGCTGGCCTTCAAAAGTGCTCCTGGATAGCCGCTGCCCCTTGCCAGAGAGCCACAGCACCGCCGTAGCCCTGGGGCAGCACCAGGTCCCAAAGCCGCATCGACTGCACCGCGGCCCTCCCCGGCCCGCCAGCGCCATGGGCTCCGCCACCGCCGGCTGCCTGGGCGGCCTCTTCCCAGGCAGCCAGAGCGGCCAGACCGCTCAAGCCATCGCCGCGGGCCTTGAGCTTGGCCTCCAGCCGGCACCAGGCCCGCAAATAGCCCGCCGCCCGCAGCGGCGGGGGCAGCTGCCGCAGCGCCTGCAGCTCCCTGGCGGGCAGCACCCGCCGGGCAATCGCCTCCCAGTCCAGATCAGGCCGCTCCTGTTCCACATCCACGCCAATCGGCCAATGGCGGTGAACCGCCAGCAACACCAAATCGCCGGCATGGGAGACATTGAACTGCGGTCCTCCCCTCAGTTCCGGCTTGCCATGGCTGCCCTCGCTGAGCGGCAGCTCGGCGGCGGCACAGTCCAGCAGGGTGCCCAGCAGCCATCGCAGGCCGCCACGGCCGAGCAGAAAGCGCTCCCGGTCGGCCGCCTGGCGGAACCGGGCCAGCCGCTCCAGCTCCCTGGCGCAGAGCAGCCCCCGCAGGGCCGGGGCGGCCCTGGCCCCGGCGGCATCGCGCCGATCGATCAGCAACAGCAAGGGCAGCGACGCCTCGCCGGCCTCGGCCCCCCAGGCCCGCAGCAGCTGGGCGGGCGACTGATCGAGGCTCCAGGGCAGCGGCCGCAGGGCGCTGGCACCCATCGCTGGGGGTGGCGAACCTGTCAACCTGTAGCTCTCCAGGGAGCAATCCTTATCGGGGCTCATGCCCTGGGGCTCAGTCTTCCAGGCGCAGGCGCAACCGATTGAGGGCCTCGCCGGCACTGAGGGTCTGAATCCAACTGCGGCCCCGGGTGGAGCCAAACCGCACCGGTTGACTGGCGCTGCCATCGGGACCCGCCACGGCGATATGCACAAGCCCCACGGGCTTGTCGGCGCTGGCACCGGTCGGCCCGGCAATGCCGGTGAGGGCAATCCCCCAATCGGCACCGCTGAGCCGCCGCACCCCCTCGGCCATGGCCAAGGCCACCGGATCACTCACGGCTCCATGGCTTTCCAGCAGCTCCGCCGGCACCCCCAGCAGCGTCTGCTTGAGGGAATTGGCATAGGCGATCACGCCGCCCAGAAACACCTCGGAGGCCCCCACCACAGCGGTGATCGCCGCACCCAAACCACCACCGGTGCAGGATTCGGCCACCGCCAGGGTCTCGCCGCGCCGCCGCAGCAGCTCCAGCACCACCGAGGCCAGGCTGTCCTGGTCGGCCCCGTAGCAGAGCCGGCCGGTGCGGGAGCGCAGCTCCAGCTCGATCGGCTCCAGCAGCGCTTCCGCCGCCGCCTCTGTGGCGGCGCGGGCCGTGAGCCGCAGCTTCACCTCGCCAGCCCCGGCATAGGGGGCCACGGTGGGATTTTGCAACTCGAGCAGATCGGCCACCTGCTCGGCCAAGCTGGATTCGGCCACGCCCCAAAAGCGCAGCAGCCGACTGGCATAGACCCCCTGGGCCAGGCCGGAGCGCCGCAGCCAGGGGGCGGCCGTAGCCAGCCACATCGCCTGCATCTCACTGGGCACCCCCGGGAAGGTGAGCACGGTGAAACCGGGCTGCAGCTCCCCATCAAATCCGGCGGGATCTGGACTCCAGATCATCCCCGGGGCGGTGCCCGTGGGGTTGGGCAACAGCTCCGCCCCCACGGGCAGCAGGGCCTGGCGGCGGTTGCTGGCCGCCAACAGCCGGCCGCGGGCGCTGGCCTTGGCCTGGATGTCGGCCCACACCTCCGGCCACTCCCGCAGCGGCGTGGCGAAGGCAGCGGCGATCGCCTCGGTGGTGAGGTCATCGGGGGTGGGACCCAGCCCACCGGTGGTGATCAGCAGGCGACAGCGGCCGGCCGCGGCGCGCACGGCGGCGATCAGCCGCTCGCGGTTGTCGCCCACCACCTCCTGGCGGTAATGGGGAACGCCGAGGGAGGCCAGCTGCTCGGCGATCCAGCGGGCATTGCCATTGACGATGTTGCCCAGCAGCAGCTCGGTGCCAACGCAGAGAATCTCGGCGCCAGCCAGCGGCCCAGCCGCCGCCAGAGCATTGCTGTCAACTGGAGATGATTCGGGGCTGGATGTCATGGCAGGGAACGCTGGGCGGTTTCGCTTTGGATTTGGCGGCGAGCCACCACCACCACACCGATCAAAATTGCGGTGGCCAGGGCAAGCCACAGGAAGCGCATCTCGGCATTGGCCACCACCAGGGCCAATGCCGCCAGCCACTGGGTGAAGGCATAGATGAGCAGCACCGTGCGCCGATGGCTGAAGCCAGCCCGCAGCAGCCGGTGGTGCAGATGGCGGCGATCGGGATAGAAGGGCGAGCGGCCCGAGCTGAGCCGGCCCATGATCACGGCCGACATATCTGCCAGGGGCAGCGACAGGATCAACAGCGGCAACAGCAGGCTCACCCCCGTGACCCCCTTGGCCGGCCCGACGATGCTGATCGCCGCCAGGGCAAACCCAAGGAAATAGGAGCCGCCATCGCCCATGAAGATGCGGGCGGGATTGAAATTGTGGCGCAAAAAGCCGAGGCAGGAACCGGCCAGGGCGGCGGCCAGTAGGCCAGCGGCGGGTTGATCGAGGCTGAAACTCACCGACAGCAGCGCGATCGCGGCGATGCCACTGACGCCGGCGGCCAGCCCATCGAGGCCATCGAGCCAATTGATCGCATTGGTGATGCCCACCAGCCAGATCACCGTGGCCAACAAGCTGAGCCAGTCCGGCAGGATCAAGGCCGCCCCCTCGCGGCCCATGGGCAGGTCGATGGCGCCGATGCGCACCCCCTGACTCCAGACGGCGATCGCCACCCCCAGCTGGATCGCCAGGCGCGGCAGGGGCGGCAGGGCGAACAGATCGTCGGCCAAGCCGATCAGAAAAAAACAGAGCGAACCGGCCAGGGTGGTCCAGATCAACTGGTCCTTGGCCGCCGCCAGCTCCGCGAAGCCCCCCAGCCCCCAGACGATCGCCAGGGCGATGCTGAAACCGAGCATGATCCCCACCCCACCGAGGCGCACCATCGGCGAGGTGTGCTGCTTGCGCGCATCGGGGGGATCGGTGAGGCCATAGCGCAGCCCCAGGCGCCGCACCAGGGGCACCACCGCAGCCGTGATCAGCGTGGCAGCCACAAGGGTGAGCAGCGCGGCCGCGTTTGGGCTGTAGGCGAGCGTCACGGCAAGCGACCTTTGGCGCCCACGTTACGGGCCTTGACCAGGTTCACACCGGCTGCAGCTGGGGCTCGGAGACATAGAGGGGGAATCGATCACAGAGCAGTGCCACCCGCTCGCGGCAGCGCTTCTCCACGGCGCCGTCCTCCGGGTTGAGCAGGCGATCGGCGATCACATCGGCCACCTCGATGAAGGCCGCCTCATCGAAGCCACGGCTGGTGCAGGCGGCGGTACCGAGCCGCAGGCCACTGGTCACGAAGGGCGACTGGGGATCAAAAGGAATGGTGTTTTTGTTGGCGGTGATGTGCACGGCGCTGACCAGCTGGTCGGCCGCCTTGCCGGTGAGACCGATGCCGCGCAGGTCGAGCAGCACCAGGTGGTTGTCGGTGCCGCCGCTGACCACATCGATGCCGCGCTGCTGGAGGCGGCTGGCCAGAGCCTGGGCGTTGGCCACCACCTGCCGGCAGTAGCTGGTGAACTCCGGCCGCAGGGCCTCGCCAAAGGCGACCGCCTTGGCGGCGATCACATGCTCCAGGGGGCCGCCCTGGCTGCCGGGGAAGACGGCCTTGTCGAACTGCTTGCCGAACTCGGCGTCATTGCAGAGGATCAGGCCGCCCCGGGGCCCCCGCAGGGTCTTGTGGGTGGTGGTGGTGACCACATGGCAGTGGGGCAGCGGACTGGGATGCAAGCCGGAAGCCACCAGGCCGGCGATATGGGCCATGTCGGCCAGCAGGTAGGCGCCCACCTCGTCGGCGATCGCCCGGAAGGCGGCGAAGTCGATCGTGCGGGGATAGGCCGAATAGCCACAGACGATCAGCTTGGGCCGGTGCTCCAGGGCCAGCTGGCGAATGCTGGCCATGTCCAGCTGCTGGCTGTCGGGGTCGACGCCGTAGTGCACAGCCTTGAACCATTTGCCCGACACGTTCACCGGCGAGCCGTGGGTGAGGTGGCCGCCGTGGCTGAGATCCAGGCCCAGGATCGTGTCGCCGGGCTGCAGCAGCGCCAGGAACACGGCGAAGTTGGCCTGGGCGCCGCTATGGGGCTGCACGTTGGCCCAGGCGGCCCCGAACAGCTGCTTGGCCCGATCGATCGCCAGCTGCTCGATCGCATCAACATGCTCACAACCGCCGTAGTAGCGCTTGGTGGGCAGCCCCTCGGCGTACTTGTTGGTGAGCACCGACCCCTGGGCCTCCATCACGGCGCGGGAGGTGAAGTTCTCGCTGGCGATCAACTCCAGATGGCTCTGCTGTCGCAGCAGTTCCTTGCCGATCAGGGCGGCGATCGCCGGATCGCTCACCGCCAGGGCGGGATTCAGGGCAGCGGCGCCGGTGGGGGCCATGGCTGGCAGCAGGGGTGGCAGATGGGAATGGTACGGACTGGCACCCGCTGGTCTGGCACCCTGTGGTCCGCAACCCCGCCAGCATCGGCCCGCTGCTACAAAAAAACCGCCCATCGGGCGGTTTTGATTGAAAGCGCGCCTGGAGAGATTCGAACTCCCGACCCTCTGATCCGTAGTCAGATGCTCTAATCCGCTGAGCTACAAGCGCATGGGCCCATTTTGACCTCATGGAGGGCCCCTTCGTCAAACGCACCGACCCACCCACCCTTCGCTTCTGTTCCGATGCCGATCCGCTGGTATGGCCCCGCCAACCCCCAAGACCCCCTTTACTGCCATTTCGAGCGCATCGTGAACTTCACCCTGCACGGGGCCTTCTACGCCGCCATCAACAGCGGTCTGTGGGTGGTGCAGCAACTGCGCCATCCCTGGAGCCACCTGAGCTGGCTCAGCCTGGGCTGGTTGGCTTTGCTGCTGGTGCATGGTGGGATCGTGATCGCCCTGCGCCCCGCCCCCCAGCCATGAGCCTCAGCGGCCCAGAGCTCAAACAACTGGAGCTGGCCCTAGCCGACCGGATCTACCTGCAGCTGGCGGGCTGGCACCTCTACCTGGGGGATGCGGGCCTGGCCGAAACCCTGGCGATCGAATGCGCCGCCCGCCTGGATCAAGGCGCAGCCGTGGCGGCGCGCCAGTCCCTGGAGGCGGTGCAGGTGCCGATCGGCGGCGGCAGCACCCGCCTGCCCCTGGCCCGCCTGATTCCTGCTGGACAATTGCGAGATCTGGAGGATGTGCTCGATGGCTTTTGTCGATAGGGTTACCCAGGTCGCAGGCGGGTTGTGTTGCTGATCGAGGTCACGAACGCCCGCGAAGTGGTGCGAAAGCGCATGGGCAAGTTGGGGGCCCGGCTGATTGGCCGGGTGGTGGATGCCGAGGCCCAGGTGGAAAAGGCCCTGATCCAGGAGCTGGCCAACGCCTTCCGGGAGTTCGGCATCGAGGCGCGGATCATCTCGGTGGAAGGCCCCCAGCTGATCGGTCGCTCCCACCTGGAACTGCCCATGCAGGTGCGCGAGGAGCGGCGCGTGCAACTCAACGGCGAGGGCGACTGAGCTGCAGCAACAGCTGGCGGGCCTCCGGCACCCCCGCGGCGGCGGCCAGCAGCCCGTAAATCGCCGTGCCGGCAAGGCCGCTTACCGCCAGCTGCAGCACCAGTCCCAGCACGCCGGCGGGCCAAACCAACCAGGAGGCCAAAGCCCAGGCTGCAGCGGCAGCCGCCAGGGCGGCCAGCAGCAATAGCAGGCTGTCCCGGGCCCAGGCCCGCAGCGGCATCCCCCCCAGCCGCCGCTGCAGCATCAGCAGCAGGGCCAAACAGGTGACGGCGTTCACGCCCACCGTGGCCAGCACCAGTCCTGGGGCGCCGAAATCCAGGGCTGGCAGCTGCTGCCCCCAGGGGCTGGGTCCCCCCACCAGCAACCAATCGAGCAGGGCGTTGAGACCGATGCCCGCCAGCGAGAGCCGAAAGGGGGTGTAGCCATCGCCGAGGGCATAAAAGACGCGCACCAACACATCGCGAGCCAGATACACCCCCATGCCGATGCCGTAGGCGATCAGCAGGCTGGTGACCAACTCGCCAGCGGCTGCATTGAAGGCGCCGCGCTCGTAGACCAGGCGCACGATCGGCCCGGCCAGGGCCACCATCAGCGCCCCCAGAGGCAGCATCGAAACGTTGGAAAGCATCAAGCCCTGGCGGATGCGGCCGATCAGCTCCCCCCTGTCCTCCGGGGCCGTCAGCCGGGCATACACCGGCAACAAAGGCACCAGCAGCGCATTGGAGATCAGGCCCAGGGGGGTCTGCACCAGCAGGTTGGCGTAGCCCAGGCCGGCCGCCGCCCCCACTATCCCCGAGGCGAAAAACAGGTCTACAAACACATTGATCTGCAACATGCCGGAGGAGAAGGTGGCCGGAGCCATCACCTTCAGCACCTGCCGCACGCCCGGATGGCGCCAGTCCCAAACCAGCCTGAGGCCCTGCAACCCCTGGCGGGCCAGGGCCGGCAACTGCACCAGCCACTGCAGCACCGCCCCCAGGGTGGTGCTGCCCGCCAGCACGATTCCACCAACAATCACCTGGCTCGGGGCGCTGATCTCCGGGCCCAGCTGCCACCAGAGCAGCCCGATGCCAGCGATCACCGCCGCGCTGGAGAGCAGCGGACTCACCGAGGGCAGCCAGAACACATCGGCGGCATTGAGGGCGCCAAAGCCAAGGCCGATCAGGCCGGCGAACAGGGCCATCGGCGCCATCCAGCGCAACTGCAGCACGGCGATGTCATGGCGGCTGGCATCCAGCCCGGGACCCACCAGGGTGATCAGCGGATCGGCCGCCAGCAGCAATAGCAGGGTTACCCCGAGCAGGGCGGCCCCCACCAGGGTGTTGATCGCGGCCAGCACCCTGGCCCCCTCCGGCCGGGACTGGCGCGCCAGCACGCTGACGATGGCGCTGTGAAACGGGCCGTTGATCCCCCCCAACAGGATCAGCAGAAACCCGGGCAGCACGTAGGCGTAGTTGTAGGCGTCGTAGGCGGCCCCCACCCCGAAGGCGGCCGCGATCACCTGTTGACGCAGCAGACCGGCCAACTTGCTCAGGCCCGTGGCCACCGCCACGATCAGGGCGATCCGTTTAAGCGAGCGCGCCATCGGGGCCGGGCCCAGGGCCCGCGTCATCGAGCGGCAGTATGGCCGCCACTACCGCTTGCACCTACTGCGCTATGGCCACGCCCGCTATGGCCACGCCCGTGCTGCAGCTGGAGCCGATGCTGGAGGGAATCCTGCGGAAGCGCTACAAGCGCTTTCTGGCCGATGTGGAGCTGCTGGAGGGCGATCAGGCCGGCCAGTTGGTCACCGCCGGCCAGGTAGTTACAGCCCACTGCCCCAACACCGGCCCGATGACCGGGGTGCTGATCCCCGGCGGCCGGGTGAGGCTGCGCCACGACCCCAGACCCGAGCGCAAACTGGCCTGGACCTGGGAACAGGCCGCCGTGCCCGGCCCGGGCGGCGAGCCGATCTGGGTGGGCGTCAACACCGCCCTGCCCAACCGGCTGGTGCGGGCCACGATCGAGGCGGGTTGCCTGGAGCCCTGGCTGGGCCCGATCGCCTCGATCCGGGCCGAGGTGGCCTACGGCGAAAATCGCCGCAGCCGCATCGATCTGCTGCTCAGCCCGGCGGCGACGGCCGCCGATCCCCGGCCGATCTATGTGGAGGTGAAGAACACCACCTGGAGTCGCGGCGACCTGGCCCTGTTCCCCGACACCGTGACCGAGCGGGGCCAGAAACACCTCCAGGATCTGCGCGCCCTGCTGCCGGCGGCGCGGGCGGTGCTGGTGCCCTGCCTCAGCCGCGGCGACGTGAGCCGCTTCGCGCCGGGGGACTCCGCCGATCGCCGCTATGGCGAGCTATTCCGCCAGGCCTTAGACGCGGGCGTGGAGGTGCTGCCCTGCCGCTATGTCTTCGATGCCAGATCGGTTGGCTGGCTAGGCGTGAGCGCCGTAGAACGCCAGGAGCCCCAAACAGCCAAAGCTGAATCGAATATTCAGTAGCAACTGCGACCAAAACGCCGATTGACGTTGAGGCTCATACACCCAAATGCCCCCTGGGGCTCGCTAAGTTTCCCGCGACCTTTAGCTATTGACTTGAGGAGGGATGGCTCCATGGCCCCAGCCACAAACCCTGCCGTTCGCCAGCGGCGACCAAGGCTGAGAGACGCCAGCTTGCTGGAGGCTCCCAGCATCCTGGCCAGCAAAATTCGCGGTATCCAGCACCCGCGCACCCTCACCTGGCTGGCCTGCATCCCTGTAGCCCTCTTCGGTCTGGGACTGTTCAACCTCTCGGCCCACGCCGCCCAGCTACCGGAACTCACCCCCGGCTTCCTGATCAACAACCTCTGGCTGCTAATCGCAGCGATCCTGGTGATCTTCATGAACGCCGGCTTCGCCATGGTGGAGGCCGGCCTATGTCGCCAGAAGAATGCTGTAAATATCCTGGCAAAGAATTTGATTGTGTTTGCGCTGGCAGCATCGGCCTACTGGATTATCGGCTATTCGCTGATGTACGGGGAGCCGGTGATCAAAGGCTGGTTGTTCTTCGGTAAGGGCGGGCCCCTGGGCCTGTTCTTTGATCCCACGGTGACGGCTGAGATGGTCAAGCAAGCCGCCCTGGTGCCCAGCGTCGACTTCCTCTTCCAGGTGGCCTTCGCCGGCACCGCCGCCACGATCGTCTCGGGGCTGGTGGCCGAGCGGATCAAGTTCGGGGAGTTTGTTGTGTTCTCGCTGGTGCTGGTGGGCTTCGTTTACCCGATCGCCGGCAGCTGGAAATGGAATGCCAACGGCTGGCTAAACCAGCTGGGCTTCATCGATTTCGCCGGCTCCACCCTTGTGCATTCCGTCGGCGCCTGGGCCGGCATCGTCGGCGCGATCATCCTGGGCCCCAGGATCGGCAAGTTCGTGGAAGGCAAGGCCCAGGCGATTCCCGGCCACAACCTGGCCATTGCCACCCTCGGCTGCCTGATCCTCTGGATCGGCTGGTATGGCTTCAACCCCGGCTCGGTGCTAGCGATGAACGAGACCGTTCCCTACATCGCCGTCACCACCACCCTCGGCGCCGCCGGTGGCGGCATAGCAGCCACGATCTGCTCACAAATCACCTCGGGCAAACCAGACCTGTCGATGACCATCAACGGCATTCTCGCCGGGCTGGTGGGCATCACCGCCGGCTGCGACGCCTACTCGATGCCGGCCGCCTGGGTGGTGGGCTTCGCGGGGGGCCTGCTGGTGGTGTTCTCGGTGGCGATCATCGATCGGCTGGGCATCGACGATCCGGTGGGGGCCTGGTCGGTGCATGGCACCGGCGGCATCTGGGGCACCCTGGCGGTGGGCCTGTTCAACCAGGAAAAGGGCCTTTTGCTGGGCAACGGCTTTGGCCAGCTGGGGATCCAACTGATCGGTGCGCTGGCCTACGGCCTGTTCGCCGTGGCGGCCGCCTGGCTCACCTGGGCCCTGCTAGGGGCCTGCTCCGGCGGCCTGCGGGTGAGCGAGCCAGAGGAGCTCGAGGGCCTCGACATCGGCGAACACGGCATGGAGGCCTATCCAGACTTCAACACCGTCTCGGGCTGAGCTGAGCTGAGCTCCTGCAGACCAGTGGCGTGGGTGTGGTTGTTGCAGCACCAACACCAGCACCCACTCCCCCCCATAGAGTCCCTTGCAGCAGCCGGTGAACCGATGGATACCCGCGCCTTTAAACGCTCCCTGCACCACTCCGACCGCTACAACCGCCGCGGCTTCGGTTTAGGCGATGAAGTGGCCGGCAGCCTGGAGCAGGCTTACCAGAGCAATTTAGTTGCCAGCCTGCGCGAGAACGGCCACGAACTGCAGCGGGGCCGGCTGACGGTGCTGCTAGCCGAGGCCTTCGGCTTTTGCTGGGGGGTGGAGAGGGCCGTGGCCATGGCCTATGAAACCCGCCGGCATTACCCGAAAGAGCGGATCTGGATCACAAACGAAATCATCCATAACCCCTCGGTAAATGACAATTTGCGCCAGATGGGCGTTCAATTCATCTCCGTGGATCAGGGGGTTAAGGACTTCTCCGACGTGGCCAGCGGCGATGTGGTGATCCTGCCGGCCTTTGGAGCCACCGTGCAGGAAATGCAGCTTTTAAATGAGCGGGGCTGTCACATCGTGGATACCACCTGCCCTTGGGTCTCCAAGGTGTGGAACGCCGTGGAGAAGCACAAAAAGCACCAGATCACCTCAATCATTCATGGCAAGGTGAAGCACGAGGAGACGCTGGCCACCAGCTCCTTTGCCGGCACCTACCTGGTGGTGCTGGATCTCAAGGAAGCCCAGCTGGTCTGCGATTACATCCTGGGCAAGGGCGACCGGGAGGCCTTCCTGGCCCGCTTTGCCAAAGCCTGCTCCCCAGACTTCGATCCAGATCGCGATCTGATTCGTGTTGGGGTAGCCAATCAAACCACCATGCTCAAAAGCGAGACCGAGGAGATCGGCCGCATGTTCGAGCGCACGATGCTGCAACGGTTCGGGCCGATCGAACTCAACGATCACTTCGTGGCCTTCAACACCATCTGTGACGCCACCCAAGAAAGACAAGACGCCATCTTCGCCCTAGTCGATAAACCCCTGGATCTGATGGTAGTAATCGGGGGCTACAACTCCTCCAACACCACCCATCTTCAAGAGATCGCCGTATCCCGCGGCATTCGCTCCTTCCACATCGACACCCCCGAGCGGATCGGCCCTGGCAACCGCATCCTCCACAAGCCCCTGAATGAGGAATCGATCGTGGAAGATCCCTTCCTGCCCGCCGGCCACATCCGGGTGGGCATCACCTCCGGAGCCTCCACCCCAGACCGGGTGGTGGAGGACGTGATCGAGCGGCTGATCGGCCTCAGCGAAGCCAGCTGAGGCCAGCGGTCGGCCCCCAACCCTTCGCCCCTCGCCTAGGGAAGACCTCTTCAGCACAGCGGGCCAGGCGGCTGGCTATACATTCAGTAATGAACGGACCATGTCGGATTCGGGATTCGGGAGTTATCAGTCGTTGTCCACGCTTTCTTCGACCGAGCCGAGCACCATCCCCGACCGGGCGGAGTCTGAGTTGAGCAGCCCCTCGCCGCCCCTGCGCCACAGCGGCGACCCCCGCCTGCGCTGCTACTCCAGCAGCTTTTCCGACCTGATGGAGATGTGGGCCCCTGCCGAGCTGGTGGCCAGCTACCTGGACCACCATGAAGGCTGGTTCAGGCGCTGCGCCGCGCCGATGACAGTGCGCCCCCTGGGCAATAACGGCTATTCGCTCACCCTGGGCCGGTTTGGCAATTTCGGCTTTGAGGTGGAACCCACGATTAGCCTGGAGCTGTTACCCCAAGACCGGGGGGTATATCGGATCGTCACGGCGGCTTCAGACCAGCCGGAGACGCTGCTGGAACGGCTCTATGACGTGGAGTTCAACGCCTCCTTAAAGCTTCAAGAGCAATTGAATCCAACGGAAGAAAATACAAAAGAAAGTACGGAAGAAAATGATGGGAGCGCCATGCGCACAGCAGTGATCTGGGACCTGGATTTAAACGTATGGATACAAATACCTGGAGTGATCACCCTGCTGCCTGAGGCTCTTGTGCAGTCCAGCGGCGATCATCTGCTACGCCAAATCGTGCGTCAGATCTCCAGACGTCTCACCTGGAAGGTACAAGAAGACTTCCACGCCAGCCATGGGCTGAACTGCCCGCCGCGCCGACGAGCCCAATTTTAAAACCAAGGTTATTTTTGGAAAACCGCTATTGCGGCGCTCCTGCCCAGCAAGATTGGGGCCGACCTTGGTAAAGGCCAGCCCCATTGCCGGCAAATTTATTCGCCCGATTTAAGCGGGGCGCTTCTCCCAAATGTTGTTCAGGATTTGCACACCGGTCAGGGCCTGCCACAGGAACAGGGTCATCAGAGCCATGTTCAAACCCACGTGAACTTTGCGGGCGATCAGGTTGCCTTGCTGCATCAGCGGCGTTAGCGAGGCCGCCGCCACCACCATGCAGGTCATGGTGATGCCCACCAGCAGGTGGGGCCCCACGAACAACTTGCCATTGTTCAAGTAGGTGACGGCCATGCCGCCAAAGTTG
>CANHSW010000002.1 GCA_947463165.1 Cyanobacteriota bacterium | reverse complement strand
ATCACCTCCCGGGGAGCCCCGGCCGCTCCGCCGGTTTGGCGGCCCAGATCACTTGTTGGGCTGGGGGGTTAGGCGCAGGTAGGGCTTGATTTCAGTGACGCCCTTGGGGAACTTGATCCGGGCCTGATCGGTGGGGATGGAGGGCACCACCACACAGTCTTCGCCGTCCTTCCAGTTGACTGGCGTGGCTACGGAGTGGGAATCGGTGAGCTGCAGGGAGTCGATTACCCGCAGAATTTCATCGAAGTTGCGGCCGGTGCTGGCGGGGTAGGTGATCTGCAGGCGCAGCTTCTTGTTGGGGTCGATCACGAACACCGACCGCACCGTGAGGTTGTTTAGCGAATTCGGATGGATCATCCCGTAAAGTTCTGCTACGGTTTTGTCCTGATCGGCGAGGATCGGATAATCCACCGTGGTGGCTTGGGTTTCATTGATGTCGCCAATCCAGCCCTTGTGGCTCTCGGCGGAATCGACACTCAAGGCGATCGTCTTGACGTTGCGCTTGTCCCATTCGGCCCGCAGCCGCGCCACTTCACCCAGCTCGGTGGTGCAGACAGGGGTGTAGTCGGCGGGATGGGAAAACAGCACCACCCAGCTGTCGGCGGCGAAGTCGTAGAGGTTGATCGGACCCAATTGGGATTCCTGGGTGAAATCTGGAACCGTGTCACCGAGCTGCAGGGCTGCCATGGGTCTGGGGGAAAGGGGGGTAAGACAGGATCGCGAACAGAGGGGCTGAACAGCCCAATCGTTCGCTTACGAGCATAGCTCGGTAAACGCGTCGGGAATGGGTTTTCGCCGCTGGCCTCTGGGGCCCATGCTTCTAAGTTTGGTACGACAGGGCTTGGCTGGATTCCCCGCCCCAGTGCCGTTGTATTTTGTTTCCATTGTATTTCATGCTCGCTATATTTCGGGCCCGCTATATTTCATGCCCCCTGCATTTCACGTCTACTGCATTTCGCATCTGCTGTATTTCACGCCCATTCTATTTCGCATCCCCCGTAGTTGGCGGCCTGTTATTTGGTCGCCGGCTCAGCGGGCCAGTGCCGCAGTGCTTGGCGCAGGTGCTGTAAGCCCAGCCCATCGGTGGCAGAGGCAAATAACACGTCTGGCTCCAGGCTGCGAGCCCGCTCCAGTTCGGCGGCAGGGCAGCGGTCGATCTGGTTGCCCAGCAGCCTTCGCGGCGTGCTGGTGCCCAGCTCGTCGAGAATGGCGTGCACGGTGCGCCATTGCTCGGGCCAGGCCGGATCGGCCAGATCCACCACGATCAGCAGCCCATCGGCCTCCAGGGTTTCTTCCAAAGTGGAACGGAAAGCTTCCACCAGCGGCGGCGGCAGGTCGCGGATGAAGCCCACCGTGTCGGTGATCAGCGCCGTTTCGCATGGCCCCCCCCGGGGATCGGGCAAATCCAGCCGCCGGGTGGTGGGATCCAAGGTGGCAAACAGCTTGTTGGCGGCCAACACCGGCGCACCGCCGCTGGCGCGGGTGAGGGCGTTGAGCAGGGAGCTCTTGCCGGCGTTGGTGTAGCCCACCAGGGCAAATCGCCGCAGGCCCTGGCGACCCCGCCGCAGCCGCTCGCGATGTTCGCCCAGCTGCCGGGCGTCTCGTTGCAGCCGCTCGATGCGGCGGGCGATGGCGCGGCGATCTTTTTCCAGCTGGGTTTCCCCTGGACCGCGGGTGCCGATGCCGCCGCCCTGGCGGGACAGGCTCAGGCCCCGGCCGCTGAGCCGAGGCAGGCGATAGCGCAGTTGGGCCAGCTCCACCTGCAGCCTGCCGGCGGCGCTGGCGGCCCGCTGGGCAAAGATGTCGAGGATCAGCTCGCTGCGGTCACTCACCGGCAAATCCAGTAGCCGCTCCAGGTTGCGGGCCTGCACTGGGGTGAGTTCCCGGTCCGTGACCACCAGCGTGGCGCCCAGGCGCCTTGCCTCCAGCGCCGCATCGCTGAGTTTGCCCTCCCCCCAGATCGTCTGGGGTGAAATCAGGCTGCGGCGCTGTTCCACCACGCCCACCGGTTCGGCGCCGGCACTGCGCACCAGCCCCTCCAGCTCGCCGATCAGACGCTGGGCCGCCTGGCGATCCCCGGGCGTGAGGGCCAGCAGCAGCACCCGCTCCACCCCGGGCGCTGAGCTTTGGCGCTGCCCTTGCTCGCTGCCGCCCCCTGGCCTGGTGGCTGCCCGATCGTTGCCACTTCTGCCGGGGCTACCACTGCCGGGGCCACTGCTGCCGGGGCTGGCGGTGGCTGGAGCGGCGACCAGGCTGAGTAGATCGCGCTCGCAGAGCCCGGCCAGGTCCCCCTGCTCCAGCAGCTGCCAAGGATCTGCCGCCGAGGCCGCCGCCGTGAGTAGTTGGGCTGGCCAATTGCCGCCCGGCTGGGCCTGGTCGGCGAAGCGCAGCCAGAACTGGGGGGCCAGATCCAGACCCACGATTCCCTCCTGCCGGCCGGGTTGCAGTTGCTTGCTGCGACCACAGCAGCTCAGCAGCCGCCAATCGCTGCCCTGGCGCCGTTGGGAGCCGGGCAGCTTTTCCAGCAGTTGGCCCGACTGCTCCAGGGGGCCCACCCACAGCAGTCGGGCCAGGCCGCGGCCATCCACCACCAGGGTGAGTGGTAGTTCCAGCTCGCGACTTTCGGCCCCGAGGCGCTGCAGGGTGAGCAGATCTGCGGCCCCATCGAGGGGATGGCGGCGATGGCACAGCTGCTCCAGCCGTCTTCGCTGGGAGGGGCGCAGCCCCGCAGTACGGCCAGCCAGGGTGCCCTGCTTCAAGGGCGGCGCACCATCAGGCAGCGGATGCCGGCGGCTTGGGCGCCCAGCTCATCTTCCGGGCTGTCCCCCACGTGCCACACCTGGTGGGCTTCCAGCCCCAGGATTTGGAGGGCCCGCTGGAAGGGCACTGGATCGGGCTTGGCCGCTCCCACCTGGCTGGAAATCACCAGGGCATCCAGGGCCTCGGCCAGCCCCAGGTCGGCCAGTAGAACCGGCAGTCGGCTGTCGAAGTTGCTCACCACCGCCAACTTCAAGGGGCGGCTGCGCCAACGCTCCAGACAGGCCGGCACCTCCGGAAACACCTGCCATAGGGCCGCGTCGGCGAACCGCTCGAACAGACTTTCCACCAGCCCGGCAGGCAGCTCGTCGGCCTTGACTTGGCCAGTGGCGGCCAGGCAGGCGCCGATGCGGGCCCCCCACCAGTCCAGCTCCGCTTGGCGCAATTGCTTGCCCTCCAGGCCCGGAAAGGCCAGGGGTGGTGCCTGGCGGTAGATGCGGGGAAACACCCGATCGATCGCCGCCGGCTCCAGGCTGAGGCCAAAGTTGGCGGCCAGCTCGGCATAGGTGTGGCCCAGCGAACGGCGCAGGCCGATCAGGGTGCCCATGGCATCGAGCAGCAGGGCCCGGGGCGCCTTCATCGGCCCCAGTCGGCCAGCCAGCCGGCCGCCACCTTGAGCTGGTGGGGTCTGCCCGGCAGGCGGGCGAGATAGGCGAGGCGACGCAGCAGAAAAGCTGGTTTACCAGCCAGGGTGAGGCCTTGGCCAGTGACGCTGGCCTCGCCGATGCCAAGGCTGAGCATCTCGCCGAGATCCTGGAACTGGAATGGTTCCTGGGGCTCGCCGGCGGCGGCGCGCATCAGGTTGTTGGCTAGGCACTCGGCCTGCTGGAAGGCGACCTGGGCCGTGGTGGGCAGGGGCTGAAGCCCATCGTCTCGATCCTGGTCGCTGGCTTGGGGGGCCAGGGCCGCCACATCGCCAAGGGCATAGATATTGGCGCTGTGGAGCAGTCGCAGTTCTGGGCTGACCCAGAGGCGGCCGCGGCGGTCGCTGGCGGCGGCCGGGCTGATCGGCGGCGGCTGTAGGCGCAGACCAGCGGTCCAGATGGTGGCATCCACCGCCAGGGTTTGCCCCCCCGCCAGCCGTAATTGATCGGCCTCCACCGCCTGCACCGCCGTGGCGGTGTGCAGGCGCACATTGCGCCGTTGCAATGCGGCCAGGGCCTGCTCCCGGTTGAAGGCCCGCGCCTGGGGCAGGGCGGTGGGTCCCTGCTCGATCAGGGCGATCGTGGCGGCGCCAGCCAGCAGATCGGCCAGCTTGCAGGCCAGTTCCACCCCACTGGGGCCCGCACCGACGATGGCAATGCGCTGCTGGGCGCCTCGTCGTTGCCGCAAAGTTTCGACCAGCTGATTCAGGCGCTCCACATCGGCCAGGGTGCGGAAGAACAGGCCATGCTCCTGGGCCCCGGGCACCCCGAAGGTTTCATTCCCCCCCCCGGTGGCCAGCACCAGCTGGCTGAACTGGAGGCTGCGGCCGCTGGCCATGTGCACCTGATGGCTGTTGGCGTCTACCGCCGTGACCCGATCCCGCAGCCAGGCCACGCCACGGCCGGCGAGCAGGGCGTCGTAGCGGGGGCAAATTTCCCAGCTGCGCAGCTCGCCGCTGAGCAGCTCGTAGAGCAGGGGCAAGAACAGGAAGCGCTCGCCCGGTTCGATCAACAGGATCGGCGGGTGATGGCGCTTGCTGGCCAGGGCCAGGGCCGTGTAGAGACCTCCGAAGCCACCACCGGCGATTACCACAGGTTTTGACACGCCTGCTGTCACCGCACTGCCTCTATGAACCCTAACCAGATGGGCTGGCCCCCTTCCCAGATGCTGATGGCAGCAGGTAATGATGGCTTGATGGCGACAGCGCTTTTACCCACTCTGCCCAAGGACCGCAACGACTGCGCCCTCGACCAGGCGGTCGCCTGCGCTGAGCTGGAGCCGATGAGCCCCCAGGAGCGCTTGATCTGGGCCAGGACTCGCTTTGGCGAGCGCTTTGCAATGACCACAAGCTTCGGCATTCAGGCGGCGGTATTGCTGCATATGGCCAGTGAGGTGGCCAAGCGTTTCGGCACTGCGCTGCCCGTCATCTGGGTGGATACGGGCTACCTACCCCCCGAGACCTACCAATACGCCGAGCTGTTGAGCGATCGATTGAAGCTTGATCTGCACGTGGCCCAAGCCAGCTGCAGCCCGGCGCGGATGGAGGCATTGCGGGGCCAGTTGTGGAACACAGGTCGGCTGGAAGATCTGGAGCTTTACAACTACATCCGCAAGGTGGAACCGCTCGATCAGCTGCTGGAAGAGCTGCAGGTAGCCTGCTGGGCCAGTGGTGTGCGGCTTCAACAGACAGAGCATCGCCAGGGAATGCGGCACCTTGAGGCGGTGCGCCAGCGCTGGTCGCTGCGACCGCTGCTGAATTGGACAAATAAGGATATTTTTTACTATATGCAGGACCATGACCTGCCCCAGCACCCTCTATTTGAGAAGGGTTATTCAACGGTGGGGGACTGGCACTCCAGCGGCCCAGATGGCTTGGAAGCCAGCGGTCGTGCCACCCGCTTTGGCGGGCTCAAGCAGGAGTGCGGCATTCACTTGCCCGGCCTGATGGGCGAGGGCATCTGAACTGCTGGCTGCTGATTGGCACTAGTCGCTGGCACTGGGCTTATCAGGCCGCTACTGGGATTCGTGAATATGTTGATGAGAGCCCAGCGGCGGGCCTGGCGCGGCTGCAGGCCTGGGCGGACCGGCAGCTGCTCGGCTGGGCGGCAGTGGGCCCGGTGCCCCCCCAGGCTGGCCTGGATCCAAGCCGCCGCCTGACCCTCCCTGATGTGCCCCTGGCCGGGCTGCCCCCCTGGCTTGGCGTAGACAGGGCATTGGTGGGCTGGCAGGCCTGGCGCAGCACCGCTGCCGGATCGGCGGTGCTGGTGGCCGATGCGGGCACGGTCTTGAGCCTCACCTGTGTGGATCGCCGCGGGCGGTTTGTTGGCGGCCGGCTAATGGCTGGCGCCGCCCTGCAGTTGCGGGCCCTGAACGCCGGCACCGCCAACCTGCCCCCTCCGGCTGGGCAATTGCTGCTGGATCCAGATCCCTGGCCCCAGGCCACGGTGGCGGCGATGCAGGCCGGCGTGCTGCGGGGGCTGGCCGCCGCCCTCAATGCCGCAGCCGAGGAAAGAATTTTAATTCCTTCAGACTCGGATGTAAGTGCTACTGGTAAATGTGTTGATAAATGTGTGGATAAAGGTGCTGATGAATGTGCTGATAAATGTGTTGATGAATATGTTGATAAAGGGGTTGATGAATGGAGTCTGTGGCTCGCCGGCGGCGATGGCCCCCTGTTGGCACCGTTGCTGAAAGCGTCGCGCCGCTCTTGGCGGTTGGCCCCGAATCTGGCCCTCGATGCCCTGGCGAGTCTTACCTTGGCGAGTCTTAAGCCAGGCCCAGATCCTTGAGGATGTCGTCGGCCATGGTTTCAGATTTTACTTTGGTATAGATTTTTTCTATCTTGCCTTCGGCATCGATCACGAAGGTGTGGCGCATCATTCCCATGTATTCACGACCCATCATTTTCTTTAGGCCGTAGCTGCCGTAGCTGCTGGCCACGGCACAGGGCTCGGCGTCGGTGAGCAGCGGGAAGGGGAGGCTGAACTTGGCGATGAACTTGGTATGGCTAGCGGCATTGTCCTTGCTGATGCCAATCACCTGGATGCCATGCTGTTTGAAGGCGTTCCACTGATCACGAAAATTGCAGGCCTCCTTGGTACAGCCAGGCGTGTCATCTTTGGGATAAAAATAAATCACTACCCGCTGTCCTACCAAGTCGGCGAGGTTGACCACTTGGCCGTCCTGGTCGGGCAGGCTGAAGGCTGGGGCGGCATCTCCGATCTCTAGGGCCATGGGGCATTGGTAACAGTGCCCTGAGCCTAGGTGGTCCGCTGGGAGCCAGGGTGTGCGCCCAATCCCCCAGGGGCAAGGGCGCTACCAAGTCAGGCAGCCCTAATCGACGCCGTAGTTAGCCAGCCTACTTAAGTCAGCGCTGATGTAAGCGGCACCTACTGGGCAGATGCGGTTCATTTAGGCAGATTCTGGAAAGCTAGGCAGATTCTGGAAAGGCAGGCAGATTCTGGAAAGGCAGGCAGATTCTGGAATTGCACGATTAATGCAGACACGCTGTTGACTTATTCTAACTCGCTAGGGCTGGACGAAGTTGCTTGGCCAACTGAATGTTCCACTCATGCATCAAACTCGCTGCGAAAATTTGATGGATCGTGCGGAGGCGTTGCAGCTGGCTAGATTCCTCATTGAAGCGGCTACTTTTCATTCATGACCAACCCTCTGGCGATCAACTCTCTATCTGCTAAGCATCGGCTAGTCATGTCTCTGTCGGCCATGTCTACGCTTGGTAATTCTCTGCTGCGTAGGTTGCCAGTGACAGGTCCGATCAGGATTCTTTTGGCGGGTATGGCGGCGGGCGGTGCTTTGACGGTTTCCGCTCTGGCGCCTGCCTTGGCATTCGACTTTGTTGGCGGACCGCCACCGCAGATGAATACTTCAGGTATGGTATCCGATAAAGTGGGCGATCTGCCCGTGCGCTGGAACACAGGTGGTGCAGTTTGGTCCACCAACCAATCAGCTATGAATACTTTCTTTGGCTCTGGATCAATTACCGATCGCGGCCTTGAAGGTGGGCTGTACCGCTCCGGTTGGACCTCTGAAGAAGTGCGCCAAGGGATGACCAAGACCTATAGCGTTGATCTAATGGGTGTGTCTCGTTTTCTCTATTCCGATGCGGGGGTGAAATTTCTGAAGAATCAAACTACTAGTTATTTCCCCTATTGGGGCATGACTAGCACCTCCGTTCAGGCCCTGCGCTCGGCGATCATGGCCGATGCGGCTGACGGACAAATCTCCTCCGCCACGATCATGGCCAAACTGCCTACCAACATGCGCCTGGCCGACACTTGCGGTACCTATACCGGCGCCCAGAACGTCTGTGATCAAGGCGCTTGTAAGCCCGGTACCGGCCAGTGCACCTCGCTGTTCTCGTGGTACGTATTCCTGCCGGCCTGCATTCAAGCCAACCAGGTGCTCGAGCCGGTGGCCCAGGCCCGTCCCGCCCAGCCCATGCCACAACAGCCGGTTCGCGGTCTTTGGTGAGTTGTCTTAGTTGAGCTGGAGTGGTTGCCCTTACCCCTCCTGATGGGTCCGCTTGGCGGGCCCCATCGAGGGGGACTGGGGGCCACGCCTGCCGGTGACCAGCAGGTGTTCTAGTTGTTGTGGCAAAGACTGGGCCAGGTTGGCCTCAAATCCTCTTTGTAGTTGCTGGAGTTCGCCCTGGCTGAGGCGGCGATTGGCCACTGATTCCAGTTGGCGCCGCCAGGAACTGCCCTCGGCGAGCCAGCGCTCAATTCGATTTGGAGTTATCTCCATGGTCAAAGCCTCCTGCCAGCGCTCGCGATCCAGGCGCCAATGCCGATCCTCCAGGCAGCTTTGGCAGTGGATGGCCGGTGCGAATTCCAGGGCGAGGGCCTGCTGTTCCAGGTTGGCCAGCTCTTGAAGCAGGCCAGCTAGGGCCCCATCCCGCGGTTGGCCCAGGGCCAGCAGGCCGCCAGCTGGGCCCAGCCGCGGCACGCTGAACAACAGTCGCCATTGCCCCTCGCCAGCCAGCCGCGCATCTAAGCAGGTGATCCAGGCCTCGATCGCAGCCGGGGCCAGGCCGCGGAACGGCTGTCGGCCAGCCACCCATTCCACTGGCCCCTCTAGCGCCGCTGCCAATAGGGCAGGCTGCTCCGGTTGGCAGAGCAGGATGCTCGGCCGGCGCAGGGTGTCGAGCAGTTGCAGCTGGGCCTCTAGTCGCTGGCGATCGGCGGCGCTTTCCACGGCCACCAACACCTGCCCCTCTGGAGTGGCGGCCAGGGGATCGAGGGCCCAGAGCAGCGATCGGGCCCCCAGCACCAATACCCGCTGGTGCCTTTGCCACTGGGCACCCTGCCAAAAGCGGCGGCGCAACCGATCTAGCCGCTCCCCCTCCGCCGCCGCCTGGCGCCTTAGCCAGAGGTCCAGGGGGCCATCGGCGGGCCCGGCACTGATCAGCTCGCAGTGCTCCAGCTCGGTTTCGGCCGCCGCAGCCAGCTGGGCGGCGCGGCGCAGTTGGAGCCGTTGGCGCTGGGCCCCTTCCCAGCCCAGGCTGCCCGGTTGCCAGAAAACCTCACCCTGCAGCGTCTTGGGCAGGTACTGCTGGGCCACCCAGTGGTCGGCATAGGCATGGGGGTAGCGATAGCCCACCCCGTCGCCGAAGGCCTTGCCATCCCGGTTGGCATCGCGCAGGTGGGGCGGCACCTGTTGGCCATTGCTGTTGCGTACCTGCTTCAGGGCATCAAATACCCCCAGCAGGCTGTTGCTCTTCTCGGCGTTTGCCAGGTAGAGGCTGGCTTGGGCCAGGGGGTAGAGGCCCTCCGGCAGACCCACCCGTTCAAACGCCGCCGCGCAGGCTTCCACCACCACCATGGCCTGGGGATCGGCCAGGCCGATGTCTTCCCCGGCGGAGATCAGCAGGCGACGAAAGATGAAGCGAGGATTTTCGCCGGCTTCCACCATCCGCGCCAGCCAGAAAAGAGCCGCATCCGGATCACTGCCCCGCAGCGACTTGATAAAGGCGCTAATCGTGTCGAAGTGGGCGTCGCCCTGCTTGTCGTAGAGCACCGCCCGCTGTTGGATCGACTCCTCGGCGATGCTCAGATCGATTTGAATCAGCCCATCGCTGTTGGGCTCGGTGGTCTCCACCGCCAGCTCCAGGGCATTGAGCAGGCTGCGGGCATCGCCACTGGCCACATCCACCAGGTGAGCGGCCGCCTCTGGGGTGATCGCCACCTGGCGATCGCCGTAGCCCCGCTCGGGATCGGTGAGGGCCCGCTGCAGCAGGGCTTGCAGCTGGGCCGGTGCCAGTGGCTGCATGCGAAACAGGCGCGAGCGGCTCAGCAGCGCCTTGTTCACTTCAAAGAAAGGGTTTTCGGTGGTGGCGCCGATCAGGGTCAGGGTGCCGTTTTCCACCCAGGGCAGCAGCGCATCCTGCTGGGCGCTGTTGAAGCGATGCACTTCATCGATGAACAGGGTGGAGCGCAGTCCATGGCGCTCCAGCCGTTGCTGGGCTGCATCCACTGCGGCCCTCAGATCCTTGATCCCCGCCAGCACGGCATTGAGGCTGCTGAAGTGGGATCTGGTGGTGGCGGCGATGATCCGCGCCAGGGTGGTCTTGCCCACGCCTGGTGGGCCATGCAGGATCAGATTGCCGACCCGGTCGGCGGCGATGGCGCGCCTTAGCAGGCGGCCTGGGCCGAGGATCGCCTCTTGACCAACGAAATCCTCCAAACACCTGGGCCTGAGCCGCTCGGCCAGGGGCGCCAGCTGCGCCAGGTTGACCTCTCGCTGGTGGCTAAACAGGTCGGCCAAGGCAGCCTCCGGCAGTGGCAGCCCCGCCACTTTCAGCGGCGGCAGTGGCACCTGGGACATGGGCACCCCCGAAAGTGTCACCGGTAACCCAGCCGCTGAACCTTGTTGCAGCTGGGTTACCGGTGACATAAATGTGTATTCGCCATCTTCGCTCTTGTGGCGATACGCTCCGCCCATGCGCCGTATTGCTTCACTGCTGCTGCCGGGCCTGCTGCTGGTGGCCTGTGGGTCTAAGCCGCCGGAGCGGCCCCTGGCCAGGGTGCTCACCGAGGTGATCGCTAAGGCCCCTTTTGCCGATGGGGTGGATACCGTCAGCACCCTGGAAGCGGCAGCCAGTGTCCAGTTGGCGGCCCAGGCGAGCGGTCGGGTGCAGCAGCTGCTGGTGCAGCAGGGGGAACGGGTGCAGCGGGGCCAATTGCTGCTGGTGCTTGACCAGACCCAGCAGCGGGCCGAGGTGGCCAGCCTGCAGGCCCAGATGCAGACCAGCCAGCTCAATTTTGAACGCTATGCGGCACTCGTGCGCCAGGGTGCCGCCAGCGCGATCGACCGCGACCAGTACCGCCAGACCTACATCGCGGCCCGAGAAGCCCTGGTGGCCCGCCGCGCCGATCTGGGCTTCAAGCAACTGCGCGCCCCGATCGACGGCACTTTGGCCGATGTGCGGGTCAAGCCCGGTGACGTGATTCAGGCCGGCAGTCCGATCGGCAGTTTGCTGCGTAACGATCGGCTCTTGGCTCGTATCGATCTGCCGGCCCACCTGGCGGATCGACTGCGGCCGGGCCAGTTGGTGCGGTTGTTCGATGCCGCCGGCGGCGAGTTGGCCCAGGGATCGGTGCTGAGCGCCGATCCGGGCGTGAGTACGGACAGCCAGGTATTGCTGGTGAAGGCCGCCTTTGCCAATGCCAAGGGCCGCTTGCGGGCAGGGATGAGGTTGTCAACCAAGCTGGTGTTTGACCAGGCCTGGCAGGCCTCGGTGCCATTCACTGCGGTGACCAGCCTGGCTGGTCAGGCTTTTGTTTATCGAGTTGGCAATTTGGCTTCCCTGGAGCGCCAACCGGGCAAGGCTCCCCTGGCGGAATTGCGCCAACTGCCCAGCTCCAGCCGCTTTGCCCTGCAGACCCCCGTGCGGCTGGGGCCGCTGCAGGGCACTCGCTATCCCTTGCTCAGCGGGCTGGCCCCTGGCGAGCTGGTGATCACCAGCGGCGTTATCAATCTGCGCCACGGCCAGTCGGTCAGGTTGGATTAACTGCCATTTCACCTTTGATGGAGGTTTGAGGGCTGTTTGCGTTTCTCCGTTAGTGTTCCTGGATATGTGTTGATCCTGTGCGTCGTCAGGTTCAGATCACGCCTGGCCTGCTGGGCCTATTGATCGGCGGCAGCTTGATTTGTGGCAGCTTGGTGGCCTGCAGTGAAAAGCGGCTGCCATTGCCGCCGCCACCACAGGTGGTACTGGTGACTCCCCGGCCAGAAATAAATCCGGATTCGGCTGATTATCAGAGCACACTTGAGGCGATCCGCGAAGTGCGGCTGGCCCCTGAGATTGCCGGTCGCATTGTGAAAATGCCGGTATATGAGGGGCAGCGGGTGCGCCCAGGTCAACTGCTATTTGTATTGGATCAGATTCAGCAACAGGCAAGTGTTAACGCTGATGCCGCCGAATTTCGCAAAGATCGCGTTAATGCTGAGCGATATATTTTCCTGAATCAGCAAGGTGCGGTTTCCACCAAGGATCGCGATTTTTATGTAACCCAGGCGATTCAGAGTGGCGACCAGCTTAAGGCATCTTCTGCCACTTTGGCCTACAAAAACGTGCTGTCGCCGATTCCAGGCCATGTAGGCAATCTTAATTATAAAATTGGTGATGTAATTCAGGCGGGATCTGTGGTGGCCAGTGTGGTTGATAACAGCAAGCTCTGGGTGCGGTTGGATGTGCCAGGTGAGCTAGCTGATCGGGTGGTGCCAGGGCTTCAGGTAATTCTTAAGGGGCCAGATCCAAAGCGGCCGGCGGCTACTGGGGCGGTATCTTTCGTGGCGCCATCCCTGGATAAGCAACGCCAAACTTTGCTGGTCAAGGCTCTTTTTGACAACCCGGATGCTGCCCTGCGCAGCAATCAACGGGTTAGCGCAACAATCATCTTTTCCAAACGGCAGAATTTGATGATTCCCCAGCAGGCGGTGCTTATGCAGGCCGGCAAGCCCTTTGTATTTTTGGCTGTCAGCGTGGCTGAGGCCACCAGAAGGCTTGCTAGAAGTCCTGATCCCAAGCCACGCCCTGATCTGCCCGTGGCGATCCAGGTGCCTGTGGGTCTAGGCAGGATGCAGGCTGGAGCCTATCCAGTTCTCCAGGGAATTACCGCAGCAGACCAGGTGATTCTAGGTAATTTAGCCCAGTTACGTAGTGGCCTTTCCGTGCAACCTGTAAATCCAGCCCAGGTCAACCGATGAGTCTTTCAGATACATTTATTCGCCGCCCCGTGCTGAGCACGGTGTGCAGCATCTTGATTTTATTGGCGGGCATGATCAGTTTGCCGCTGCTGCCAATTGAGAATTTGCCAAATATTGCACCACCCACAATTCAGGTAAGCGCCAACCTGCCGGGCGCCGATGCCCTTACCGTGGAAAGCGCCGTAACCGGCCCCCTTGAGCAGCAAATTAATGGCACTCCGGGGATGGACTACATCACATCCTTTAGCACTAGCGAAGGGGCCAGTCAGATAAACGTTTTCTTTAAAGCTAATACTGATCCCGATATTGATCAGGTTAATGTGCTCAATCGTGTTAATACTGCTTCAGCTCAGTTGCCTTCTAGCGTTAATAGTCAGGGGGTGTCGGTTCAGCAGACGGCCAGCAGCTACCTGAAGGTTTACAATATTACCTCTACCGAGGGGCAGTTCGATCGTAACTATCTGAACGGACTGTATCAGCTGAATTTGGCATACCCCTTAACTCGCTCTCCTGGGGTGGGCCAAGTGACTGTATTTGGCAGTAGCAATCCAGCCTATAGACTCTGGGTGGATCCACAAAAACTAGCCCGATTTAACCTATCCGTACAGGCTGTAACCGATGCCCTTAGCTCCCAGAACCAGATAGTGGTGGGTGGCTCTATCGGTGGCCCCCCTTCCACGGCAAAAAATCAAACCACCTATCCAATATTGGTGGAGGGAAATCTCAAGTCTGTAGATGAATTTGAAAATTTAATTTTAGCCGGTGGTCCTGGTGGGCAGGGGTCTGATAAGGGGCCAGATGGCAGCTTAATTCGACTGGGGGATGTAGGTAGGGCTGAATATGCTTTTCAAAATTTTAATCAAGCTGCTATAAATGCTAAAACCGGTTATCCCTGTGTCGGTTTTGGTGTGATCCAGCTGCCGGGCAGCAATGCCATAGACACGGCAAAGCAGGTTGATGTGGTGCTCAAAAACTTTGAGAAGACCCTGCCGCCAGGGGTTGTTTTGGAGAAGGTGTTCGACCAGACTGATTTCATTAATGCCTCGATCTGGGGTGCCTTAGATGCCCTGCGGGATGCGGTGGTGCTGGTTTTATTGATTATATTCTTATTTCTGCAGGACTGGAAGGCCACTATGGTGCCAGCCCTGGCCTTGCCAATTGCCCTGCTAGGGGCACTGATTTTTGTAAAAATATTTGGTTTTTCTATTAACGAGCTCACTCTGCTCGGCATCATTCTCGCCACTGGTTTGGTGGTAGATGACGCGATTGTGGTGGTTGAGGCCGTTTCGGCCAGGATTGAAGCAGGTGAACGGCCCTTTGCCGCTGCTTCTAATGCAATGAAGGAGCTCACAGGCGCAATCTTGGCCACGGCTTTGGTGCTGCTGGCGGTATTTGTACCAGTCACTTTCTTCCCGGGTGCCACCGGGGTGATCTATCGCCAGTTCGCGCTCACAATTGTATTTTCAATTGTTGTAAGCACGTTTAATGCCATTTCTGGTAAGCCCCTGCAGTCAGCTCTGCTGCTTGGAGGTGGCAAGACGGAGCCAAAAGGGATCGCTTGGACTTTGATTGGAGCGGCCTTCGGAGCTGGCTATGGCTACTTGTTTGGTGGTTGGCCCTGGTGCATTGGTTTTGGCTTGCTGGGCGGAGTATTGGGTACATTTTTGCAGCCGATTTTCCGGGGTTTCAACCGACTATTTGATAGTTTTGCCAATACCTATTCCCGCCTGCTGGCTCAGGTGATCCGTCTACGCAGGATCGTGGTGGCCGTTTTGTTGGCTGGTGTGGTGCTCGCCGGGTTGGCATTTACGGCTATTCCCACTGGTTTTGTGCCCACTGAGGATCAAGGCTATGGCCTTGGCATCATTCAATTGCCACCACAGGCATCACTTGATGCCACGATGGAGGTGGCTGCTCAAGCCAGAAAGATTGTAGAGGCGGAAGATGATGTGGTGAGTGGAGAGATGATTGGTGGCCTTGGCTTTAATGGTGGTGCACTCAATCAAGGTGTTTTCTTCTTCGGACTCAAGCCAATTGAAGAGCGGAATTCCCCGGAGCAATCTGCAGGGGCAATCATTAAAAGGATGAATAAATCCTTTGAGGCGATCCCTGGGGCCAAGGTGCTTGCGGCACCGCCAGCGGCGGTGCCTGGCTTCAGCGCTCAGGGGGGACTTTCCTTCCAGTTTAATGATCTCAGCAATGGTGGATATAGCCCCACTGATCTGTATAACATGGCCTGGGAGCTGGTGAAAAAGGCCATGGCGTCGGGAAATTTCTTCAATCTTTATACCCAGTATCTCAGCGATGCTCCGGTATGGAGGCTAATCCCAGATCGTGATCGCATGGCTTCGCTTGATATTGACTTTGGTAAGGCTATGCAAGTGCTGGGAGCTTTTAATGGCGGAACTTTTGTGAACCAAACCTACGAGAATGGCCAATATAGACAGGTTTACGTGCAGGCTGAAGGCTCGGAAAGAGACGTAGTTCAAGACCTGGACAACCTTTATGTACCTAACGGCAGCGGCGATCTTATCCCCCTCTCCAGTGTGGTAAAAGTCAATCTTGATAGTGCGCCGCCAATTATTAGCCACTATAACTTGTATCGCACGGTGCTGATTCAGGGAGTGGAAAATATTGGCAAGAGTAGTGGGCAGGCGATCGAGGCTTTGCAGGCTGCATTCAGCAAGATTAGTTTCACTAACATCGGTTTTGCCTGGTCTGCTTTGAGTCGATCTGAAGTAGCCGCGGGCTCCCTGGCTGCCGTGGTATTTGCTCTGGGCATAATTGTTGTTTATCTGGTGCTTTCAGCCCAGTATGGCAGCTATATAGATCCAATGATTATTCTGATGACAGTGCCTTTGGCCGTACTCGGGGCGCTACTGTTCCTGGTGCTTATGCATCAAGTCAACAACGTATATGCACAAGTTGGCCTGGTAACCCTGATTGGCCTAGCCGCCAAGAATGGCATATTAATTGTTGATTTGGCTAATCAGCGTATGCAGGCGGGCTTGTCAGCTCCAGAGGCTGTCAAGGGGGCGGCTGAATCCCGGTTGCGCCCCATCCTGATGACGGCCTCAGCGGCCTTGTCTGGTTTCTTCCCGCTAGTGGTGGCTCATGGTGCCGGCGCCATGAGCCAGCGTTCAGTTGGTTCAGTGATCTTTGGTGGTCTGTTGGTGGCTACTGTCACTAGCCTGTTTGTGGTGCCCGCCTTTTATGTTCTGATGAAGAATCTGGAATCTGACTGGTTTCCTGCCAGCAAGCAAACGGAGCCTGTACTGCCTGAACCTGTCCAGCCTTGAGTGATGCCGCTTCCCAAGCCCCCTGGCTATCGTCCCCGTCGTCAGTTACGTCGAGATAATCGGCGCATCGTTTTTTCGGCGCTGCTTTGCATGCTGATGGCGATGGTGGTATTGCTCCTGCTCAACCGAGCCGCCCAGGTGCCTGGTCAACTTTTCACCCCATTTCCACCGCATGGGGTATTGCTTGTATTGTTCGGAGCTGGATTTTGTGGCGCATGGGGTGAAATCATGCGCCAGATCCGCCTAATACGGCTTGGCGAAAAAGACGGTCCCCACCAAAGCTGAGGCGGGCCCTATCAAACTCCCTGGATCAGGTGATCACCGTGGGCTGGCCCATGCCAGTGCGGCTGCGGATCTCAGCCAGCTGATCGATGGCCGTAATCAGGCTGGCCAGGGCGGTCTGGGGATCCTGGTGCAGGTCGCCACTGGCGGGCACATAGCTTTCCAGATACACCCTTAACGTGGCCCCCTGGGTGCCGGTGCCCGAGAGGCGCAGCACCACTCGGCTGCCGTCATCGAGCAGTAGCCGCAGGCCCTGGCCAGTGGTGAGTGAGCCGTCCACCGGATCGGTGTAGGCGAAGTCGTCTGCGTTGGCGATTATGCGGCCGGCAAAGGCCTGGCCCACCAGGCTGGGCAGCATTGCCTTGAGCCGGTTGTAGAGGCCGTGGGCCGCCTCGCTGGGGATCGCTTCGTAGTCGTGGCGCGAATAGTAGTGGCGGCCAAAGCGGTTCCAATGCTCGGCCATGATTTCAGCGACAGAGCACTTGCGTACCGCCAGAATCTGAAGCCAGAACAGCACCGCCCAGAGGCCATCTTTCTCGCGAATGTGGTTGCTCCCGGTGCCAAAACTCTCCTCGCCGCAAAGGGTGATCCGGCCCGCATCTAGCAGGTTTCCGAAAAATTTCCACCCCGTCGGCGTCTCGTAGCAGGGAATCCCCAACTGTTGGGCCACCACGTCTGTGGCGGCACTGGTGGGCATCGAGCGGGCGACGCCGGCCAGGCCATCGGCATAGCCAGGGGCCAAGCGGGCGTTGGCGGTCAGCACCGCCAGGCTGTCGCTGGGGTTCACAAAGCAGCTGCGGCCCACGATCATGTTGCGATCGCCGTCGCCGTCGCAGGCGGCCCCAAAACTGTAGTGATCGCCATCGAGCAGCAGGCTGGCCAGCTCATGGGCATAGGTGAGGTTGGGGTCGGGGTGGCCGCCGCCAAAATCCTCCAGGGGGATGCCATTGCGAACGGTGCCTGCCGGCGCCCCCAGCAGCCCTTCCAACAGGCGGCTGGCATAGGGACCAGTGACGGCGTGCATCGCGTCGAAGGCGATCGGGAAATCGCTGCGTAACAGGGCTCCGATTTGATCGAAATCGAACAGGCGCTGCATCAGTGCCACATAGTCCTCCACCCCGTCGATCACCTGCACCACCAGTTCCCCCAGCTGCTGCTCGCCGCAGACGCAGAGGTTGGGCAGCGGCGCATCCATCTCGATGCGATATCCATCCAGGCGGGTGGTTTCGGCATAGATGGCGTCGGTGATCGACTCCGGTGCCGGACCGCCGTTGGCGCCGTTCACCTTGACGCCGAAGTCGCCGTCGGGACCCCCAGGATTGTGGCTAGCCGAAAGAATGATGCCGGCGATGGCGCCGTGGCTGCGGATCAGGTGCGAGGCGGCGGGGGTGGAGAGGATGCCGCCGGTGGTGGTGATTACCCGTGCCAGCCCATGGGCCGCAGCCATGCGGCAGATGACGCCTATGGCCTGGCTGTTGCCATAGCGGCCGTCTCCGCCCACCACCAGGGTGCCGCCGGCGACGCCGGGGATGGTGCGCAGGGTGGCCTCGATAAAGCTTTCGAGGTAGTGGGGGGTGGCAAATTGGCTGGAGCTCTTGCGCAGCCCAGAGGTGCCAGGCTTCTGGTCGCTGAAGGGCTGGGCAAGGCTGATGTGCTGAACGCTCACGGATCGTTGCCGGCGTGCCGCGCCAGGTTATCCGTGCCGCCCTGCGGGCATCCCCACTTCTTGGCTGAGGCCACTTCTGGGCCCCGGCCACTGCTTGGCGGTGGCAACTGCCTGGCGGCGGTCCTGGGGTTGCTCCAGCCATCTGACAGCAGATCTGCTGGTGGATTACCACTGGCAGAAACCTGGAGATTACCTAGCTTTTATGTAGGGTGAATTCATGGCGTCTTGCCAGGTCATCCCCAGGCATCTAATCATGCCCATGCACGTAATCATCTCCGGACACTATATCATTACTTGAGTCCTAAAGCTGCCTGCTGGCCCAATGTTGGTCAGGCCTCTAAGCAGAATCTGGTAAATTGCGATTGCAGCCACCCTGCCGCCTTTGCATATCTGCGGCACGAGAGCAGCAATTGCGGTGGCTAGGTTTCCCCAGTGCTTCTTTGAATCAGCCCAATCGAGTTATGATCTTTCCTGAGCTAGTTGCGGTATTGGACAAACAAATTGCAATTTTTGGCGGTCGAATAATGCTTTTGGTTGAGTCAATTGTAATCTTTTCCAGGCGAGTTTTGATCTTTTCCAGGCGAGTTTTGATCTTTTCCAGGCGAATTGTGGTTTTTCCCAGGCGATTTGCCTCTAGGTTTATCCAAATCAGCTTGCTTGCGCTGTTGCTGGCAGTTGGCTGTCACTCCGCTGGGTTGTCGGGTGTGATGGGCGCTGTAGCTCCCGTCCCCTACCTAGAGGCGGTGGAGCGCAGTCGCCTGGCCGCCAGGGCCGTGCTGGAGCGCCGGGGCGCCGAGGCTTGCCTGCGGGGCAAACTCACCGGGGCGCTGCTGGCCCTCTCCGCCAGTTGTGAGGCCGAGGCACGCCAAACCACCCTCTGCGCATTGGCCGAGCGGGCGGTGGTAAGTAGTGATTGGCGACTGGACACCATGGATTCCACGGCACGGGCCATCCTTGCCCAACCCGCTTGAGCGGAGGCACATTTTCTTTCTCAATTGGCCAGAAACTTCCGCTGCGCCCCAAGCGATTGCTGAGCAGATTGGCGAAAACGGCTACCCAGCAGGCCCTGTCCACAGGCCGTCTAGTCAGACCTAAGCCGTCCGGCAAAATCCAAACCGTCTAGATAGATACAAATCGTTAAGTTAGCCCCAAGCTGTCCAGCTAGATCCAAGCCTCTTGGATATATCAAGAAGATATCTGGATGGTTGAGCTTGCATTTGTGGCGCCTTAAAAGATTCTTGGTCTCGCTACTTTCTTGGTCTAGGAAGCGTTGCGGCGGCTGAGTCACTCCTCTTGCTGCGATTTGGCGGGCTGTTTTGCTGCAACTGTTTTTCGAAATGATTGGTCTCAGGCCCATTGTCTCAGGCCTATTGTCTCAGGCCTGTTGTCTCAAGTGCGTTGTCGCTCGTGCATCTCGAAAATTGTTCCTGGAGATCACTTGGGTTGTTGAATGCCCTTGGGATCAGAATTTGAGCAGGTTATTGGTTTTGCCGCCCTGGTCTGGCTTGTTGTTTTTAGCTGGGCTGCTGATTCGTTCGCGGCAGAGCGGTATCAACTCACTGGCGGCCTTGTTGAGCCTTTCGCGGCGGGCGTAGCTATTGCTGGCTGCTACCAAGGCTTGGTCACGAATCGTCCAGAGGGTGTCTTTGCAGGTGGCCGGCAGCTGGGGGTGATCCAGCAGCGGGTCGGCGGTGCTGCGGGCCAGATCGCAGCTAGCGGCTGTGTTCTCGCGGCCGCATTCCAGCACGGTGAGCTGTAGTTGGCGCCATTGATCAGCGCTGGGATAGCTGATCTCTTTCGGGGCGGCCCGCAGCGCGGAGGGCATAGCCAGGCCCCCAGCGACCAGGCAGCCAGTGACCAGGCCCCCAGTGCCCAGGCAGCCAGTGCCCAGGCAGCCAGTGACCATGCCGCGGTAACAGAGGTGGGCGAGGCTGCGGAGGCGGCCCATGGCATCAGGCAGTGCATGGAGCCCCATCATGGCCGCACCGTCAGGCGATTGATCCCCTGCCTCAGCTGTAGCTGCTGGCTGCGCCAGCGCCTGCCAATCAGCCCCCCCAGCAGGGGCGCCGTGGCCGCCAGCAGGCAGCGCAGGGCTGGCGTTTGCCGCAGCAGTTCGCCGCGACGCATTTCTTCTGCCTGCAGGATCTGCAGCTGGCTCACCTCTGGCCGCCGCTCAGCTTCGATGGCGGCCAGGCTGGCGTCGATCGCTGCCGGCGGCGGGCTGGCGCCTGAGGCCAGGGGTTGCGCCAGCTCGATCAGCTGACGAGCCGCCACCGCCGCATCCCGCAGGGCACCATTGATCCCCTGGGCCCGCACCGGGCTCATCGGGTGGGCCGCATCGCCCAGCAGCAGCAGACCTGGTTGCCACCAGCGTTCGGCCATGCCCACCTGCACGCTCAGCCGCACCGGAGCGGTTACGTAATCCGCATTTGCCAGCAGCCAGCTGGCCAGCGGCGGCGGGGCCTGGCTGGCCAGCCTGGCGCTCCATTCCGCGGCACTGCGCACCGGGGTGGGCGCTCGATGATCGATCACCCAGCCCAGCTGAACCCCACCGCTGGCGTTGCAAAACAGGCTGCCGATCCCCTCATCCCCCACCAGGGTGTAGAAGCGGCCGGCCAGGGGCGGCGCTGTGGGCGTTTCCGCGTAGCGAAACCAGAGCACATCGATGGGGCTGTCCTGGCCGATTAGGGCCAGGCCTGCCTGGCGCCTCAGTAAGGAGCCTCGGCCATCGCAGGCCACCACCAGATCGGCCTGGAGCTGCTCGCCTGTGGCCAGGGTCACGCCCGAGACGCGGCCTGCGCTGCTGTCGTCGCGCAACAGCTGCTTCACTGGCTGGCCGGTTAGCAGCATTAGCGAGCTTGGCCTGGCGGCGTGGCAGAGCAGTCGCTCCAGCCAGGCTGTTTGGTTGACCAGGGTGCAGGCCGGTTCGTCGCTGGCCCCGAGCGGTTCATCCAGTTCGAACAGCAGACGGCCCTGCACGGCCACGGCCCAACCGGCCAGGACCCTCTGGGGCACGGCCGCGTCAATGGCCGCCAACCCCAAGGCACTAAGGGCCTCCAGGCCCGAGGGCATCAGGGCCTCACCGCGCAACTCTCGATCGAAGTTGCTGGCCGCTTCCACCAGCGTGGTGGCGATGCCAGTCCGAGCCAAGGCCAGGGCCAGGGAGGCCCCCGCCGGCCCGGCTCCCACCACCACTACTCGCATGAAAGCTCAGGAAAGGATGGCGTTGAACGGGGGAAGGATCAGAGCCAGCGGCTCAGGCAAACCAGTAGCTCAGACAAGCCAGTAGCTCAAAAAAACCAGTGGCTCAAAAAAACCAGGGGCTCAGACAAGCCAGGGGCTCAGACAAAAGAGTTGTAGTTCCGCTTCGGGGCAATGCCCGAGGCTTCCTGGCCCATCAGGTTGCTCTTTTTGGTGAGCAGGTAGTCGACCAGTTCCTGCTGCACTTCCAACAGCTCTCGGGTGCAGCCGCGGAAGGCCGCCTTGTGGCGAATCTCCTCGTGGCGGGTGTGCAGATCACGCAGCATCAGCTGGATCGCATCCAGGGTGGGTGCGTGCTGGACGGAGGTGGGCTTGGACTCCATGGCGTGAGCTCTGGGCTTGGACCGATCGTAAGCTCTCCGCCTCAGTACCCGGATCCGCGGCTGGGGTTGGCCGCACAGAAGCTGCTTTCGCTGTCTTTGTTCACCGCTTTTGTTCGCTGTCTTTGTTCGCTGTCTTTTTGTTGACCTTTATTTCGTGCGCTGTATTTTTTGGTTTTTACGGTGTCAGGGACAGGGCTTCTTCCAGCCCGGCTAGCACCACATCGGCCACTAGCTTTACCCGGTAGCGGCAGGCCTGGGTTTCGGTGGAGTTAAAGCTGCCATTTTCCCAATATTTATTGCTGCCGGCGCCACCACCGCATAGGCCGAAGTAGTCGCAGCTTTCGCGACAGCGGGCCACGCCAGCTGCCATGTCACGCTGGATGCGTTGGAATTTTTCCGTGGCAATAACCGATTCCAGGCTGTCGGTTTGCACGTTGCCGAGCACGAAATCACCATATTCTGCGGTGTGTACAGCTAGTAATTCCGGGTCAAAGGTGGAGAAGTTGCCCTGGTGATCTACGCTCACGATCACGAATGGTTTGTTCATGTCGGTTTGCTTGAGCCGAGCATCGGCATAGGCCAGTGAGTAGACGCTCTCGAACTCCCGCAGTACGAACTGTCCGCCCGTGGCCCTGGTCAGTTCCCAGAAGCGTTGCATGAAGGCGCTGAAGCGCCTTTCGCATTCACTTCCCTGCAGGCTGGAGGCGCGATTGATGCCTTCTGTTTCTTCCATGTTGAAGCCCACGTCGTGGATGCCCTGCTCCAGGAAGAACTGGAAGATGCTGTCGGCGTGATCGAGGCCCTGCTCCCCCAGCACGCTGATCACATGGAAGGGCAGTCCGTAGCGGCGCAGCCAGCCAATGCCCCGCATCGTGGCGGCATGGCTGCCCAGGCCGGTGCGGGTGCGGCGGTGGGCATCGTGGAGAAACGCGGGTCCGTCCAGGCTCACCCCCACGCTGATCTGGTGGCGCTGGAAGCACTCACACCACTGCTGATCGATCAGCGTGCCGTTGGTTTGGATCGACTGGTGGATGGCGATATCCCGCTCGGGATGACGCTCCAGCGCCGCCTGGATGCGGCGGCTGGCTTCGTCATAGAAGCTCACTGGCAGTGCCAATGGCTCTCCGGCATGCCAGAGCAGGGTGAAGTCGCCGTCGATGAAGGGACTGCTGAGCAGCCGATCCAGGATTGGATCTAGCAACTCTGGCCTTAGGCGGGCGCGGTTGTCGCGATCTGGCAGGTAGCAGTAGTCGCAGTCCAGGTTGCAGTAGGGGGTGGCCTGGACCACCAGCAGGCTGATCGGCCCGTAGTTGGGTTCGCCGGCGGCTTGGACCTGCCCCATGCTCTGCTCCTCTGCCGGCCCTACCAATTCACAAATCCGCCATTGCGAAAGCCGCCGCCATTGAGGAAGCCGCCATTGCGGAAACCACCGTTGCGGAAACCGCCGTTGCCATTGAGGAAGCCGACACCCCCGCCGTAGTAGGGATGGGCATTGCCAAAGCCGCCATAGCGGCTGTTACCCCAGCCGCCACGGCCACCATTGACGAAGCCGGCGGCCAGGCGCAGGTCGGCCCCAGCGGCGGCCTCCATACCGCCCTGCAAGCCCTGTTCCCGCAGGGCGGCAGAGATGCGCTGCAGGCGCGCCTCGATCGAACCGGTGATCGAACCGGCGGTGGCTGGGTTGCCAGGGGCCTCGGCGCCGGCGCCAGCACTGGCCTGGCCGGCGGGGATCTGCAGGGTGGCCAGCACCATCAGGAAGGCGAACAGGCCGGAGCGGCTATTAATCGACATGGATCTGCTGCTATTTGGCGGTGGAGGGAGAGGCAACCTGGATCTGCTCATAGTTGAGCATTACGGCTGCGAAATAGGCCTTGATCATTGGCGTGGGCAGCTCGAGCATCCCCTGGGGGCCGAACCAGCGATTGACGATGGCCACGGCAGCCGGATCGTCGTTGAGGTAACTCTGCAGCAGCCTGGCAATGGCTATGTTTACCAGATTGCGGAATGTGGAATTATTTTCCGGCATGATGCAGCCCACCGCATAGCGGGCCAGGGGCTGTTCGGGCCGTAGCTCCAGCCCCTTGTTGCCCTTGAGCTTGCGGATTGCCATCAACAGCAGTGAATCGCCGGCCACGGCGTCCAGCTTGCCTGCCTGCAGGGCCGCCACCGCTTCGTTAAGGCCGGGGAAGGGTTGGCGCAGGGCCTTGGGCTGCAGGTCGGCGATGGTGGTGTCGCCGAGGCCGCCAGCCAGCACGCCGATGCGCTTACCGACCAGGCTCTGGGGCGAACCATCAATGCGCCCATCTCTACTCAGCAGCCGGATGCCGGAGAGGCTGTAGGGCAGCGAGAAATCCACAAACATCTCCCGCTCCCAGGTGAATTGGGCGCCGCAGGCCAGGTCTGTTTCACCGCGGCTCACCTGGCGGAACAGGGTGGCGGGGTCGTTCACCTGCTGGAACTCCAGTTTCACTGGCTTGCCCAGGTAGGCGGTTGCCTCCGCCTCGATCAGTCGGGCCACATCAATCGAGAAGCCCGTGACCGCTTTGCTGCCATCGAGAAAGGAGAAGGGGGGCAGATCGGTGCGACCGCCCATGGTGATCACGCCGGTGCGGGCCGCCCGCTCCAGCACCGTTTCGGCCGCGGCGGCCAGGGGGGTCACCAGGCCGGGGGCCAGCAGGGCGAAGGCCAGCGCCAGGCCGCTCAGGCGCCGCCGCGAGGTGAAAAAATGATCGGGCATCGCGACGCCGCCTGAAGCCAGCGGCACGGAGGTTGAGCCTCATTGTGATCAACCTGTCAACGGTTTGGATGGCAGAGGATAAAGCCGATGATTTTCTTAACCTAGTGGCCCTGTTCCGCAGCTTGTTTTCGCCAAGTAGCAGAGCTATTTAGTTGCATTTTGATTATTCTTTGCCATTAGCTGGGCTGGAAAGCCTGTTTTGAGCTGGCCAAGGCGCGAACCGGTGGCGCCCCTGTGGTTCACCCATCCTATATTTTCTCTTGGTACTTAATGGTTTGTGTTTTCAACTCTGAGGCGATCCTGTCACCCGATAAGCTTTGCGCATCGTGGCTCAATTGCCGGTGGATCGGGTTTTTCAGAGCT
>CANHSW010000001.1 GCA_947463165.1 Cyanobacteriota bacterium | reverse complement strand
TGGCGACAGTTATCCATTCCCCGCCGATGCTGTTCAGAACGTTGCCGGTCCGTCCAATCGCGTTGATCTGTTCAGTCCCACCGCAGCGCTCACCGGTGTTGCCACCTTCGCTGGCGATGGCACCGAACAGGATGCTCTTGCCGAGTATCTGAAGGCAAATCACGGCACATCGGCCAAGGCCTACAACCTGGCAGACGTACCAGCCTCCCAGGATCTGCGCCTGCAGAACACCGCCCTGCGCAGCGATGAGGTGTTGGACGTCAAAGTGGGTAGCACCGCCGACGACGACACTTTCACTTCGGAGCCGATCAAGCTCCAGGGCTTTGATGGCAGAGGCGATCTGCTGTTTACCGGTGCCGGCAGCGACACCGTGGATACAGCCATTATCGCTGGTCGCGATAACAAGATCTTCACCGGCTCCGGCGCCGATACGATCTATGCCGGCAGCCGCGATGTGATCACCGGCGGCAGCGGCGATGACGCGATCACTGCCACTGCAGGCGATGGCAACCGCCTCAGCGGTATGGGCGGCGACGATGACTTCATCATCGGAACCACTGCTAACCGGGCTCTGGGCGGGGCTGGTAATGATACCTTTACCATCCTTGGTGAAGCCGGCACTAACTACCTCAATGGTGGTGCCGGTGCCGACGAGTTCTGGCTGATTGGCGAGCCTGGTGATAAGCCTGCAGCCAAGCAGTATGTGATTGACTTCAGCGCTGGAGAAGACAAGGTTGGCCTGCGTGGCTTCACCTTCAGCGACCTCGTCTTCAGCCAGGTGGGAGCTGACTCTCTGCTCACTGTGTCCGGCATAGTCATTGGCCACTTCAGCAATACAAGTGTCGCCACTCTGAACAACCAGGCCAACTTCCTGTTCGGCTGATCTAGATCGTGATGCCGAGCTCCCCAACGGGGTGAGGTCGGCATCTTCAGCTCTGATCTCACAGCTTGAGATCTGAATTTAGTTCCCCTAACTTTTCACGTTTTTCCAGTCGATCCATGGCAGCTTCTCCAGTCAGTTTCGTCCATGGTGTGGCCTCTGGTGACCCCTACGCCGATTCGGTGATTCTCTGGACCCGGATCACGCCACCCCAGGGGACTGCTGAGGGGATTGACGTGAGTTGGGAGATTTCACGTAGCGCCGGCTTTGAAGCCGGTTCGATTGTTGATAGCGGTCTGTTCAGCACCAGTGCTGGCCGCGACTGGACGGTAAAGGTGGAGGCTGATGGCCTCAACGCTGACACCCCCTATTACTACCGCTTCCGCTCTGGCGCTGCGGTGTCGATGGTGGGGCAAACCAAGACCCTGCCGGTTGGCAGCGATCCGGTGCGGTTGGCGGTATTTTCTTGCTCCAATTTCCCTGCTGCAGATACCTTTGCTGCCTACGGCCGGGCCGCCGCCATCAATGCTGTTAACCCCTACGACGCCCTGGTTCATTTAGGTGATTACATCTATGAATACGGACCCGGCGGCTATGGGGAGGCGGAGAACGCTGCCGGCAGCCGTGGTTTCTTGCCCAACCGCGAGATCGTTAGTCTCGACGACTACCGCCAGCGCTATGCCCAGTACCACACGGATGCCAATCTCCAGGCCCTGCGTGCCGCAGCGCCGCTGATCGCCATCTGGGACGACCACGAAACCGCCAACGACAGCTGGGCCGGCGGTGCCCAGAATCACCAGAGCGCCACTGAGGGCGATTGGTTGCTGCGCCGCGACGCCGCCCTGAAGGCTTACCACGAATGGCTGCCGATTCGCGAACCAGAACTGCGCCAGGCCAGTGATGGCGCCACCGCCCTCTCGCCCCTCACCCAGGGCTACCGCTCCTTCAGCTTCGGCGATGTGCTGGCCCTGCACATCCTTGAAACCAGGCTCACCGCTCGCGATCAGCAGCTGAGCTATCCCAATGGGGCCGCTGTGCAGGCTCGCATCGGCGCCATCCTCGCCGACTCAACCCAGCTAGGCGTCTACGCAGGTCGGCTCGGACGCACCCCTCCCGCAGACGCCGCTGGTATCTCCGCCTTCGCCACCGCTCTAGCCCCTCTTGTCACCCAGGAGCTGGTGTTGGCCACCGTTCAGCAGGCCTGGACAGATCCAAATCGTGATCTGATCGGCGACACCCAGATGGCCTGGCTGCAGCAGCAGCTGTCTAGCTCCACCGCCCCTTGGCAGGTGTTGGGCCAGCAGGTGCTGATGCAGTCGATGGCTCTACCGGCGGAGCTTTTACTAAATGCAGGCAATCCCTCCCTGCTCGACAAATATGCCGAGCCGTTGCAGAAACTGGCCACCGGCACTCCCTTCGCCGATCTCACGCCAGCGGAAAAGGCCCTGTTCGCAGAAGCCGGTAAGATTCCCTACAACCTCGATGCCTGGGATGGCTACGGGGTGGAGCGGGAGACGATCCTGCAGAGCGCCCTGGCTGCGGGCAAGCGGCTGATCAGCCTTGCCGGCGACACCCATAACGCCTGGGCCGGCCTGCTGGACACGATGGGCGCCGGCCAGCAGCCCGCTGGCACGGTGGCGGGGGTGGAATTCGCCACCCCCGGTGTCACCTCCCCAGGACTGGAAAAGTATCTGCCGGGGGGCGATGCCTATATCCGCTCCCGCTACCCAGCCGTTGATGGCTTGGACGGCCTGTTCACGGGCTACATCAGCGGCCTCAAATATGCCGATGTGAATCGCCGCGGTTTTCTCGATCTAAGCGTCAGCTCAGACCAGGCCAGCGGCAGTTTCCAGTTCCTTGATGGGCTGGATCCGCTGTCGGGCCTGCTGCGCTGGAGCAGTGAAACAGTTGTGGCCAGCCGCAATTTAAGCCTCAGTGTCAATCCGGAGGCCACGCCGGAGATCAGCTGGCAATCGACCTGGCGGGAGCTGGATCTGGTGAGCGGCATTGCCGTAGATGACGCCGGTAGCCTTACCCTGCTCGACCCGGCCGCCTACGCCACCCTGCCCCGAGAAGGCATCCAGCTGGCGGACGTGACGGTGCTGGGCTCTGCTGCTGCCGACCGCATTTTCGCCGGTGTGGGTTCCACCGTGGATGCAGGCTCCGGCGGCGACGAGCTGTTCAACCTCGAAAGCCTGGGCGGCAATCGGTTAGTGGGTGGAATCGGCTCGGATCGCTTCTTCCTGCGGCCTGTAAACGATGTGGTGATCGGCGGCCGCCTGCTCGATGACCCCGCAGCCCTCGGCCTGCCGGCGGTGATCGCCCTGGGGGATCGCGAGTTGGATTATTTCTTGATTGACAGCTCTGATTCGGTTGGCCTGGAGCCGCTGCGCATCCTCGACTACGAGCCAGGAATCGATAAGTTGTTGATTGATGGGGTTGCCCCACAGGGTAACTGGCTGTCGATCCGTAAGCAGCTACAGGATCTCAACGTGGCGATCAACGCCGCCCCCCAGCTCAATATTTCTACAATTGCGATATCGCTCAATAGCGGTACAGAGACAACCAAGGATTTAGCCCCTTATTGCACCGATCTTGATGCCGACAATCTGCAATTGGTGAAACTGGCAGGGCCTGCGTGGGTTAGTATTGATGGTACTGTTCTGAAGGTAACTGTACCTGCTGAGCTTACGGAAGACCAGTTGGCTGCGACTAATCTGCTGCTTGGTTTCAGTGATGGGAAAGCCGTTGCAAGTTTCACGCCAATTCTTACCTTAAATGCTCCCCCAAGCAAATTAGAGTTCGCTAATACAACCAGCTCCCTGGCGGAAAACAGCAGCACCTCGGCACGCATCAAGTTGGCGGATATTGTTGTTACCGACGATGCCCTTGGTAATGAAATCCTTAGCCTTGCCGGTGCTGATGCAGCCAGCTTTGAGCTAGATGGTAATAGCCTCTATCTCAAGGCCGGAACGCTGCTCAACTACGAGGCCAAGTCTGCCTATGCCGTTAGTGTTTCCGCCATCGATCCCAGCCTGACCGGCAGTACCCCAGTCTCGGCTAACTTTACCCTCTCTGTTGCGGATATCAACGAGGCGCCCACTGCCCTGGCTTTCGCTAACGCCATCAGCTCGCTGAACGAAAATACCAGCACCTCAGTGCGCATCAAAGTGGCGGATATTGTCGTTACCGACGATGCTCTAGGCACTGAAATACTTAGTCTTGCTGGTGCTGATGCAGGCAGCTTTGAGCTAGTTGGCAATAGCCTCTATCTCAAGGCCGGCACGGTGCTCAACTACGAGGCTAAGTCCACCTACGCTGTTCGTGTTTCCGCCAGCGATGCCAGTTTTGCCGATAGTACCGCAATTACCGCTACCTTTAACCTCTCGGTTGCGGATGTCAACGAGGTACCTGGATCCAGCGTTGAGACCGTATTTGTATCCATTAAAATGCCTACTGGCGAAATAAAGCAGATACCTGTAGCTATCAGTGGCGCATCCTTGTCCTCAGGTTCTGAGATGGCTGTTGTCCCCGTCTCGGGAATAAATGAGGAAAGCCTTGCAAAATTGATTCAGAACGGTGTAATTCGTAATTCTACTGCTATTGATTTTATTGTTGACATTCCCCAGGGCCAGAATCGAGCCTCCATTGCTGCTCCCATGGATCTAGTGGCTGCAGACCTCCTGCCCCGGTGGAGCGATGGGTCTGGGCGTTCATCTAATCGTAAGCTTCTCTACTATGCTCTAAATCCTGCCACGGGTAGTGCATCTCCACTCACCTATGACCCGATAACCGGCGCTGGCGCTCGCTTTTTCGATATCAATAATGATGGCATTCCTGATTTCTTTGCCCTTAGTTTGATTGACGGCGGCTATGGTGACAAGGATGGACGGGTGAATGGCAAAATCGACGATCCCTCTTTTGCGGGTTTTGCTGATCTCACAAATATCATCTTTAGCAGCCCAGCTTCCGGTCTGCTCACCGTTGCTCAGCCGGGTAATTCTGCCCCTGCAGCCGTGAGTCTGCGGGCTAATCTCAGCGGCCGCTCCAGCTCTTCCAATCAGCTGGGTTACGTGGTGCTCAGCCCAGATGAGTTACCTGGCTCCACAAATCTATTGAACGATTTCACCTGGTTGCGTGGCCGGGCAAAGACCCTCTTCTCGAGCCTGGAGAGCAGCGATGTAACCCTTCCCACCAACACCCGTTTCGAGCAGGATATCCTCTTGATCAACGGCCAGAGTCTGAGGTTCTTCGAAGTTCAAGATGCCAGCCTTGATCAACTCACCAGCCTAAGCGACAGCCGTTTCCGCTATCTCAACCAGGCTGATCTCGGCAACGGTAAGGCGTCCTTCTCCTCCAGCAGCGGCATACGCTTCTCCCTAGGCATTTTAGCCGGTGATCCTGGCCTCAACGCCATGATTGGCCAGGCCCAGGCGCAAGCACCGGTGCTAGATCTCAGTGCCCTGACGGCTGCCCAGCGCCTTCAAGGTACGGTCGCCCTGGGAAGGGAAGCTGACTTCAATTCCGTGGCTGGTTTTTACCGCGCGCTGGATGCCCAGGGCACAATTGTTGCTGCTGATGGCGTTACTCGCCTGCGGCCTGGGGATTTCGGCTATCAGGCAGCGGCCCTGCGGGCTGGCAACCTCGTAAGCCAACTCGGCAATCTCAGCGTGGCTGACGATCAAATCACCAGCCGTAGCTTTGCTGATTTGAGCGGCGGTAGCTTCTTGGCTCCCTATGCTTTGGTGAATGGCAACACCTTCTTCGCCTACGGTGCGGCCAACAGCGACAGCATCAGCCATTTCCGTTCCCTCGGCAATAACCTTTTCGGCTTAGAAGATGTTTCTGGTGGTGGCGATCTTGACTATGATGACCTGGTAATTGGCTTTAATTTTACCTCGCTTATTTAGCGATGTATTGCCATCATTTGAATTGCTCGGCAATCCGCTTGGTTTTCAATCTGACCGACGTTAACAACCCTCCCGACATAAGCAACCAGAAAGGCCATGGGGATCAACTCAGTCGGCAGGCTGGCTCAGCTAGCTTGCCGGGGTCGAGGGCACAATCAAGCCCACCAGCCTGTTGCGCAGCTCGGCGGTGAGGGCAGCCACCCCGGCGCGGCGATCGGCGCGGTAGGCGGCCAGGCGCGGAGCAATGGCCAGGGGCTCGCCGATGTGCACTACCGCCCGGCGGGGTCCCAGGCGCGGCCGCCTGGCCGGGTTGGATCCTTTGATGCGAGCCATGGTGTCCCACAGGATTAGAAGGGTGTCGGCGAAGCGTTCCTGGCTGGGGTGGTCTTTCACGTAGCGGCCGCTTACCGCCACGAAGGATTCCACCAGGCGCATGTGCCAGAGCTGCCGCTCTGTTTCCTCCGCCCAGCGGTCGGCCAGGCCTCGATCCAGGGCGCTGGCTCCGGCTGGGCCGCCAACCTCAGAATTTTTGCCAGCTTCGGAATGGTTGCCAACAGCAGATTTGTTACTAACTTCAGAATGGTTGCCAGGTGCGGGGTAGAGGCGATCCCAGCCCGCCTGCTCCAGCCTTAGGCAGCGCTCGCCCACACCGCCGTGGGCCTTCACCCCAAGCGAATGCTCCACCAGGGCCAAGACCTCCTCCATCAGCAGGTTCAGACGTACGCCTAGCTGGTCGTTGGCATCTGGCAGTGGTTCTGGCACCGATTCGGTGGCTGTTTTAGGCAGGCGGGCGGTGGCGTTCTTCTCCAGGGGCAGGTGATAGGCATCCCGGTAGAAGCCTTCCATGCGGCTGAGGATTATTTCGGCGAGCCTGAATAGGCGCCCGTAGAGCCTTTCTGGATCGAGTGAATGGTCTGAGCTGGCGGGCAGGCCCCCATCCGCCTCCAACTGGTTGAGCAGGGCCTCGATGGCTGGCCACACAGGCTTGGTGAATCTGTATTGCAGGCCGATCGGCAGCAGCTCGGTGGCCTCCGGGCGGCCGGCCCGGTCGAGGTCGTCTGCGGTCCAGAGGGCCAGCTGGGCTACCCCTGGCTCCAGGGGACTGATCGCTTCGTTGTGGCCGTTGGTGGCCCCCTCCGGCGCCACCGCAAAGGGGTGGGGACCAGCCAGCAGCAGGGCGCGGGCGGTGCGCAGGGCGGGCAGGTCGAGCTTGCTGCGCTGGATCGAGCAGCCGCCGAGCCGGGACAGCAGCCAGCCCACCCAGGCGCCAGCCCAGAGGGGAATGCCGCGGTCGAACAGGAACTGGGCGTGGGGGCGGGGGCGGCAGCTGCGGGCCAGTTCGCCCCAGAGCAGCTGGGCCATCACCGCCGGATCATCCAGGCTGGGGTGGCGGAAGGCCAGCAGCAGCCGGCTTTGACCGGTCTGGAACCGCTCCATGGCCCACTGCAGCCGCTCGATTCCCTTCACCTGGATCCCCTGGATGCCACTGCTGCGCAGCCATAGGGGCAGCAGCAGCCGGGCCCCGAACAACACCCGGCGGTCGAGTCGGGGCGGGATGAACTCCAGGGGGGCGGCGTTTGGCATGGGCGGTGGCTAAGGGGGCGTGATCGGCATCAACTACAGGAGAGCCCACCACTGTTCTCTATTATTAATCACCATCCACCACTATTGGGCAAATAGGCTGTTAATCGTTGGCATTATCTGGTTTCCTGAGCCTCCTAAGGAAGCTCAGGAAAACCCGAGCAACGCCCAGTGGAGCCCTGACGCTGCAAGCGATCTCATCTGGCTGCAGCAGTGAAGTGGCGGTTGTTCTGAGACTCCTAAATTGCCTCAGCCTCGGCTGCGGTGGGCCATGGATAAAGTGCCGCTTTGCCGCCTTGTCGCTATTGAGCGGTGTGCAATAGCGTAGTTATCTCCTGTTGATTAGCAAGATGATGTGTTTGATGGATCATGCCATGGGGAATTCCTGGCCGCTGCTGGCCGCTGCTCAGTGGTGGATGTTGCTATTGTTATATCCGGTAAGTTGATGAGATGATATTTTTGAAGGATCTGGTGGAAATGGCTGTCTAGCTGTTATTCGCTGGTGGGTGAGAATCTGATCCTGGATGTGCGGAAAGCTCAAATCTAGTTCGATGTTTATAATGAGCAGGGGGGCGTAAGGTCAGCTCGATAAATCCCAGATCTCACTGACCTCACTGACCTCGCTGATCTCACGGGTCTCATGATGGGTGAAGCCTATTGGCGAATTGTCTGCCCTTGAGCCGCGGAACTCGAATAATCGATTTTTTAGAGGTTTTCGCAATCTCGATTGAGGGTACCTCGGAAATCACAAATTCCGCTTATCTCGTGATCCAATACCTGTTGCAGCGACTGGCTTTGCTTTGGCTCTCGCGAGCCGAAAGGGCTTTTCGAGGTGTCCTTGATTGAATGTTAGTTCAAAGTGGAGCCATGTTGAATATGCACTAAACTGAAATGACGCTAGATTGGGGTGACGCTAGATTGAAGTGACGCTTGATAAAGATGGTCTGGCGTGAACCTGCTCCTATGGGCAAGAGTGCCAGGTGAATGGCGGTGATATGGGAAAGCTGTGCCCCGCAAAAGCAAAGCGAAGTACCACGGCACGGCCTGCTGTTCAGCAAAGCAGCCTTCCACCCTAGCCACTCTTTTCAGGATATTGGGTGAAAAATGCCTTATGTGAAAAAACATGGCAATTTCCGTGGTGAAACAGAAGGTTTCTCTGGCTTGTTGGATAGCCTTGTCCGGTTGAACTTGCTCAATTACGCGATGAAATCCTCCCCGGCTCTGGTTGCCGCCCTTGCCGTCGCTGGCCTAGTTGCGTTAAGTCCCTCTAATGCTCTAGCCCAGTCGTCTCCGGACTGTCCGGCGATCAAGGCCACCGTGTTGAAGCCGTCGGCCATCAGCGAAGCAGAGGTGCTTGCGGCGCAAAAAGGCTGGGGCGAAGCATTGGTGGCGATTTCTACCACCTATGATAAGAATGAAAAAGATGGCAAATATGACCAGGCAGCGGCTAAACAGCTGGCTGCAAAGGTAATTGACAGTGCCTATGGCTACAATATTGGCCCGGTGCTGTTCAAGCCAACCCTTACTACTGTCCCCCAGACTTTCCGCACCACCCGAGCCGGAGCCCTGGCTTACTTCGTTGGTGGCGATCCTGCCTTCCCCGGTGATACTGGCTTCGCCTTGAAGGGCTGGAGAAAAGTTAATATTTGCAATGCGGCAATTTTTATTGATCAAGATAGTGCCAGCACCATGGGCAAAGTAATGATCACCAACAAGAATGGTGAGGTAACTACTGTCGACAAGACATGGACCTTCGTTAAGGATGCCTCCGGCAAGCTTCGGATCATGGTGCACCATTCTTCCCTCCCCTATGTAGCCGCAAAGGGTTGATATATGTTTTGCCTGTACTGCTAAGACTGGTCGGTCGCTGCTGCCCCTGATATGGAGAGCCTGATCTAACGCCCCTGCGTTAAAGTTGGCAATTAGGGCTGGCCGGCCATGGGTTCAGTTAGCGATGAGTTCGGCTGGTGATCAGCTCGGCTGGCTAGGAAGGTGAACCCCCCGATGCCGCCGGGCCAGATACCGATGAGCCCATTGCCGCTGAGCCCATTGGATTTGCAGCAGCTGTTGCCCGCCCTGCGCTCGCCCTTGGGGGCGCTGCTGTTCATTCCCCTCTACGCCCTCTGGGTAACCCTGCTGCTGCCTGGTGTATGGGCCTCCATGCTGGCCGGCGCCCTCTACGGCACCTGGTGGGGCAGCCTGGTGGTGTTTGTGGGGGCCTGTCTCGGCGCCGAGGCCGCCTTCCTATTGGGGCGTAGCTGGCTGCGCAACTGGGCCAGGCGCCGACTAGCGGCCCTGCCCAAGCTGCAGGCCGTGGAACAGGCCGTGAGCCGCGAAGGCCTGCGGCTGGTGCTGCTCACCCGCCTGTCGCCGGCCTTTCCCTTCAGCTTGCTGAACCTGGCCTATGGGCTCAGCGAGGTGAGCCTGCGCGATTACAGCCTGGGTCTGCTGGGCATCCTGCCGGGCACTGTTTTGTTCTGTGCCCTAGGGGCCTTTGCCGGCGACGTGGCCCGCTTCCCCGAGGTGCTCGCCGGCAAGGCCGATCTCGGCACCTGGGCCCTGCGCATTGTCGGCCTGCTGGCCACCCTGGCCACCGTGGTGTTGGTGGGCCGTGCCGCCCGGCAGGCGCTGCAAATCCCGCCGGGAGAGCAGGGGCAGCCGGGCTCAGATTGAGATCAAATTTAGTTAAAGTCGAGATCAAACTGAGCTCAAGTTGAGATCAAACTGGGCTCAAGTTGGGCTCAAGCTGAGCACGGTTTGAGATAAAGTCAAGATCAGGGTTTGGGTGGGCTTTGGTTGATATCTGGCAGGAGCCAGTCCCTCAGCGCCGCGATTGCCACAAACCAGGCCAGTCTCAGCCGGGCCAGCCAGCCGCAGTGGGCCGCCAGCTCTTGATACTTGGCCCGGCCACAGGCCGTCTTGATGCAGGCCGGTATTGAACTTTGCAGGGGGTCCATGGTCAAAATCCGTAGGAATGATTGATTGATCTGGGGCAAGCAAAGCTCAGAAGAACAAGCGCTTGGGGGTTAACGGCAGCGGGGGCTAACGACACAGGGGACTAAAGGGCCTGGCGCGAAGGGGATTCTGGTTTTATCGGCGAAGGGGACTCTGGTTTGATCAGCACCGGAGCTTTTTAGCGCCTATTTCTCCGCCAGCAGCTGCAGCAGGCCCGCCTCATCGATCACCGGCAACCCGAGGCCCTGGGCTTTAACCAGCTTGCTGCCCGCCTCCACGCCGGCCACCACATAGCTGGTTTTGCGACTCACCGAGGCGATCACCTTGCCGCCGGCCGCCTCGATCAGGGCCTGGGCCTGGCTGCGGCTCAGCGATGGCAGGCTGCCGGTGAGCACGAAGCTGAGGCCGGCCAGCTGGGGGGCAGCAGCGTTGGCGGCGCCTGGCTCCGGCTCGGGCGCCGCCAGGGAGAAGCCTAGCCGCCGCAACTGCTCCAGCAACTGTTGGTTGGCGGGGGTAGCCAGCCATTGCTGCAGCGACTGCACGATTTCGCCGCCGATGCCATGCACCGCGGTGATCGATTCCGGCGCTTCCCGGGCGGCGGCGGTCAGGGCCTCGGCGCTGGTGAAGGTCCGCGCCAGGGCCTTGGCGCTCACCTCGCCCACGTGATGTATGCCCAGGCCGTAGAGCTGGCGATGCCAGGGCTGTTGCCGGGAAGCGGCCAGCGCCTCCAGCAGATTCTGGGCAGACCTGGGGCCCATGCGCTCCAGGCTGGCCAGCAGCGCCCCGTCGAGGCCATAGATATCGGCGATGGAGGCCACCAGCCCCCGATCCACCAGCTGCTCGATCAACTTGCTACCCAGCCCCTCCACGTCCAGGGCCCCCTTGCTCACCCAGTGGCGCAGGGCGCCCCGCAGGATCGCCGGGCAGCTGCTGTTCACGCAGCGGGTGGCCGCCTCGCCCTCCTCCCGCACCAGCTGCGATCCACATTCCGGGCAGATGGGCGGCAGCTCAGCCCGCTGGGCGGCGGCGGGCCGCAGTTCGGTGAGCACCCGCACCACCTCGGGGATGATCTCGCCGGCCTTGCGCACCACGATCGTGTCGCCCAGGTGCAGGTCGAGCTCCGCCAGCCGATCGGCGTTGTGCAGGGTGGCCCGGCTAACGCTGGTGCCCGCCAGCTGCACGGGGGCAAATTCGGCCACTGGGGTCACCACCCCCGTGCGCCCCACCTGGTAGCTGAGCCGCAGCAGGCGGCTGGGGGCCTCCTCGGCCGGATATTTGAGCGCTATCGCCCAGCGCGGTGCCTTCTGGGTGAAGCCGGCGGCATCCTGCAGGCGCAGATCGTTCAGCTTCACCACCACCCCATCGGTGGCATAGGCCAGCTGCTTGCGCCGTTCATCCCAGGCGGCGAAGAAGTCGGCCACCGCCTCCAGATTTGGCAGCAGCTCGGCGTTGGGGTTGACCCGGAAGCCCACTGCCTCCAGCCAGCGCAGGCTCTCCCATTGGCTGCGGGGCAGCGGCGGATCTCCAGCAGCCGGCTGCCACTGGGGCGGGAGATGCAGGGTGTAGGCGAAGAAATCCAGGCGCCGGGCCGCCACCACCTTTGGATCCAGTTGCCGCAGGGTGCCGGCGCAGGCGTTGCGGGGGTTGGCGAAGAGGGCCTCGTCGCGGGCCTGGCGCTCCCGGTTGATGGCCGCAAAGCTGGCGTCGGGAATCAAGGCCTCGCCGCGCACCTCCAGCCAGGGGGGGGGCTCGGCCAGCTGCAGCCGCAGCGGCACGCTCTGGATCGTGCGCACGTTGGTTGTGATCTCCTCCCCCCGCTCGCCATCGCCGCGGGTGGCGGCCCGCACCAGCAGGCCCCGCTCGTAGCTGAGGGCCAGGGCGTTGCCGTCAATTTTCAGTTCGCCCACCATCGCCAGGGCCGGCGGCGGCTCACCGGGGCTCGGCTCCCGGTCGAGCACCTTCAGCAGCCGGCCATACCAACCAGCTAATTCCTCGCTGTTAAAGGCATTGTCGAGGCTGAGCAGGCCAAGGCGATGCTCCACCTCCTGGAAGCCCTCGGACGGCTTGTCGCCCACCCGCTGGGTGGGGCTGTCGGCGCTGCGCAGCTCCGGGTGGGCCTGCTCCAGCTCCAGCAGCTCCCGATACAGCCGGTCGTAGACTGGATCTTCCATCACCGGCGCATCGAGCACGTAGTAGGCGTGGGCGGCGCGGTTGAGCAGATCTCGCAATTCAGCTGCCCTTTGCCCCTCAGCGCTGGCTTGGTTAGGGGGGCTGGAGGCGGGGCTCAAGGGGAGGTGCTCGCGGGGGGAAATCACTGTCTAGGCCCTGTAGATGGCCAGGCGATAGGGAGGGCTAGGCGCTATGGCTGGCTAGTCGCTAGCGAGGCCTAGGCGTAGAGGAGGGCTAGCGGTATGGGGCTAGGCGCTATGGCTGGCCAGGCGTAATGGAGGGCTAGGCGTAATGGATTGCTCGATGCGATGGGGGGCTAGCTATATGAGCGCTAGGTGTTAGCGGCGCTAGGGAGAGCTAGGGAAGCTCTGCTCAACCGCCATTTTTCTCCCAGGCCAGCTGGAAGCCATTGCGGCATCATGGCTCCATGGGCCGTGGCTCGAGTTATTCAGAATTTCCCTAGGCGATTCAGGCTGCGGCGGTTTTCCTGATTCGATCGATGCGCCATTGCTGATCGAGTTTCACGAAGGTGAAGTCGAGCGGCAATTCTTCGCTGCCATCACTCTTGAGCTTCACGGTGAGAATTAATTGGTTTTCCTCCAGGCGGGGCCGACCCGATTTGAGGTTGCGGTATTTGTTCAGCTTCAGTTCCACCAGGAAGCGGATGAACTGGGTGCGGGTGACGTGGCTGCGGTAGTTCTTGGTGGTGAGCAGATAGGCCCCATCCACCTGGCCACTGGCCACCTGGGTGAAGAACTGCTTGATCAGCGGATTGATGCCCCGGGCGCTGAGCACGAGCTTCACCGCCGAGATCGTCCAGTAGAGGAGCAGGGCGCTGGCACCGGCCAGCAGGGCCTTGCCGCCGATGTCACGGACGAGTACCCAGTCCATCTCCATTGCCTGTGACACTGCGATTCGACCCCTGAGTCTGACCGACTGCCCTCCCCCGCCGCGGCATCGCCGCCAAGCTCGGGATTCAGGCGGATCCGGCCAGAATGGCGCCGTTTCTACGCCCCCGCCGCGGTGCCCTTGGAGCCGCTGCTGCCCCTGTTTCATCGGCTCGATCGGGAGCACTTTGAGGGCAGCCTTGCCGCAACTAGCGCTCCCCCACGGGCGCTGCGCTGGAGCGATGGCCGCATGCGCCGCACTGCGGGTCTCTATCGCCGCGGCCGCGATGGCGCCGGCCGCGAATTTTGCGACATCGTGCTGTCCCGGCCGCTGCTCGAGACCCTGCCGCGCCAAGCCACCATCAGCACCCTCTGCCACGAAATGATCCACGCCTGGCTGGATCGGGTGCTGGGCCTGCGGGAGGTGCACGGCCCCAACTTCCGGGCCCGCATGGCGGCGATCAATGCCGCCCAGGCCGAGTTCCAGGTGACTGTGCGCCACCGCTATCCCCTGCCCGCCGACAGCCTGGGGCCAGGGCGCTGGATCGCCCGCTGCCCCAACTGCGGCATCAGCTCCCGCTATCGCCGCCGGCTGCGCAACCTGGCCTGCCGGTTCTGCTGTGAACGGCTGCACGGCGGCCGCTGGCATGCCAGCTGTCTGCTCCAATTTGAATTGGTTCAAGGCGAATTGATCCAGGGCGAAGCCCCTGATGGCCTTTGCTGAGGGCGCCCCTGCCAACCCCTAGCGTCACCAGAGAGCGATTCGGCCTTGGTGGCGGTGGCGATGGGCGTCTTTCTATGGAGCCTGGAATGGGCCGGCCTTGCCATCGCCCTGCTGGGCATGGGCCGGGAGCATTGGCTGGCGGCCCGGCGTCGCTGGTAAAGGCCTCGGTAGTTTTGTTCGATGAGCCGCTACGACCCCAACTTCCCAGATTCCAGCCCCCCCAGATCCGAGCCCTGGGGGCCTGATCCAGCCCTGGGCCGCCGCCCTGCCCCGCGCCGGGGCGGCCCCGATCGCCTTGAACAGGGCATCGATCGACTGATGAGCGCTGGCCGGCAACTGGTGGATGGGGTGTCGGGAGCCCGGCCGGGATCGCGGCCGCCGGCGCGAGGGGAAGGCAGATCAGCTGGATCTCTGCCTCGCCTGGAGGGGCTGGGCCGCTGGGTGGAGAACAAGCTCGACTGGATCCTGGAAGACGAGGATGACTGGCGGGAACCCTGGCAGGAACCGCGCCCCGCTGGCCGTCCAGAAGCCCGGTCAGAGGCCCGTCCAGAAGCTCGGCTAGAGGGCTGGCCAGAAGCAAGGCCAGAAGCTCGGCCAGAGCTCAGCTCTAATGGCCGTCCTGAATCCCGCTCTGAATCCCGCCTGCAGTCACGCTCAGACACCTCGCCAGATTTTGCCGCCGGCAACCCTGGCTCGGCAGCCGCCGCCTCTGTCAGCGCTGGCCCCAGCGCTTGGGCCACTGCGCCCCCATCCCAGCGGCGCGGCCGCCGGCCCCTGGAGGCGATCTCCCGCCGAGGCGGCGCGGCTGCAGATCAGGACTGGCCTGACGACGACAGCTTCCTGGTGCCCCGTTGGCAGAGACCGGAGCCGACAACCACAAATACATCTGTAAAGACAGCCACCGAATCCGCAGCCGTCGAATCCAGCGCAACTGCGGCCAGGGGTCGGGCCCTGCCCCGCTCCAGCCGCCGTCGCCAGTTCGGCTGAGGCCATTTGCCCTGCCTACGGTGCGGTCAGTGGTTTGGCTGCGCGATGAGCACTTTGGTGGTGGTGGGCTTCAGCGAGGTGGAGGAGGCTGAGCAGGTGCGGCGGGAGGTGGTGGATATCCAGCGGGAGCAGTTGCTATCCCTGGAGGACGCAGTTGTGGTGGAGCATGACGGTGACGGCCAGGTGCACCTGCGCCAGTCCTTGAATCTCACCGCCACCGGGGCCCTTGGTGGTGGCTTTTGGGGCACGTTGGTGGGTTTGCTGTTCCTCAATCCCCTGCTGGGGGCGGCGATTGGAGCCGGGGTGGGGGCAGTATCCGGATCCCTCTCCGATCTGGGTATCCACGATGGCTTCATGCGCGAGCTGGGCGAAACCCTGCCCCGCGGCTCTGCCGCCCTCTGCCTGCTGGTACGCGAGGCCAGTCCGGATCGGGTGATCGAGCGGTTGAGGGCCCATGCCCCCCACGCCAAGTTGCTGCGCACCAACCTCACCCATCTAGATGAAGAGCGCCTGCGCCACCTGCTGGAGCGGGCAAGCAAACAAGCCGAGGCCCTGCGCTTGGCCTAGCCACCCCCAATCCAGGGGTCGAAGCGGTTCGCTGGACGCACCGGCGGACAGGGTTGGGTGGCGGGCCCGAGCCAATGCTCCAGATCGGGCGAGAACACTTCGCGGATCACCGTTAACGGCTGGCCGCCCCGAAAGAAGCGGTAATGGCGGGCCCAGAAGGGGCCCCTGCGCCCAAAGCGCTGCTCTAACCAGGGAGCGGTTACCAAGGCCAGGCCATCCACTTCCCGAAATAACTCAGCCCGATTGCTGGTGAGGCTGAGCCAGATCGGCTGGTTGCGGTTGAGTAGATGCTGATCGGCCTGCTGTTGATTCCACCAGCTTTCGGCCCAGGCCAGGCTGCGGTTGCCGCAGCGCAGCCAAACCTGGCGGCGCAGCAGGGGCGGATCCAGCTCGGCGATTTCCGCTGGGGTTGCTCCGCCCGGGGGGGCCGAGGCCTCCGCGGCCATGGCGATCAAATCGATCTCCACCGGCAGGCCACTGAGGGTCTGCAGATGGCGGGTGGGGCTGCCATCACCCAGCAGCAGCAGCCGCCAGGGTCCACTGAGGGCCAAGCCGGGCCCGGGGCTAGAGCGCCCCGCGAGCACGTCGCGATGGGGGGCCTGCCAGAGCAGTTCCGGGGAGGCCAGCAGTGGCACGGCAACCACCCCCTTTTACGAGTTCAAGCTTAAGAGTCTCCGCTGAGACTGAGCCGGCGCTGCTCGCCACCCCGTTCAATCAGCACCGAATCGTTGCTGGCCGAGCGCAGCCGCCAGCTGGTATCGCCGATCAGTTCCCCCACGGCGGCGGTGCTGGAGCTGCCGCCGATCTGGAAGATGGCCGTAGCGCCATGGCCCGGAGCCTGCACAACCCCCATCAACAGGGGGGTGGAGCCCACTGAAGCGCCTGCGGCTTTGTTCGCCGCGGCGGGCGGCAGCATCGTCACCGCTGGCGCGGGTCTGGCGATCTGATCATTGGGCTGCACGGTGGCCGGCAGGGGCTGGACCGCTGCAGCCTGGCCGCCGGGAAGGCTGGCCAGCTGTTGCATCCAGGGCTCGTTCGGTGGCGGCGGCAGCTCTGCACTGCTGGCCTGGTCCGCCACCGGGCCGGGCTCAGCCTTGGGCACCGCCGCATCGCTGATTTGAGCCGATCCGGCCGGACCAAAATTGCGCAGCCGCTCCAGTAGCAGCAGGTTTTGTTCCTGGCGCAGGGTCTGGAGGCTCTGGCTCCACAGGCCCAGGCCGATGCCGGCAACGAGCAGCCCAGCCATCCCGATGCCGGAGAAGACCAACAGCTGGCCGGGGCTCGCCTGCCAATGGGCTGGGGGCCTGGCCGTTTTGAGCGCCGCCGGCTCCAGCACCTCCACCTCAATGGCCCGCTCAATCCTGTCCTGGTAGGCGCTTTCCTGGTGGGCGCTGGCCTGGTAGCCGCTGGACTGGGCAGCCTGGTTTGCCGCCTGGTTAAAGACGTCGTTTAAAACCTGGTCGGCCTTGAGCTCCCAGTAGATCCTGGAACGGGGGGTGGCTTGGCTGGGGCTCACGGTTGGCTTCTGGCCGACAGCGCGCCCAACTTACCGACCCCATTCGAGCTTTGGCAGGCCCGGCGCCGCGCATCCAGTTCCAGCCACAGCAGCAGGGCGTTGACATCAGCGGGGCTCACCCCCGGCACCCTGGCCGCCTGGCCGAGGCTGAGGGGCTGCACATTGGCCAGCTTCTCGCGTGCCTCCTTGGAGAGGGTGGCAATGGCGCCGTAGTCGAGCTGGGCGGGTATGGGGCGCTGTTCCTGCTTCTTCACCTGGTCGATCTGCTGCTGCTGCCGGGCCAGATAGCCGCTGTACTTGATGTCGATCTCCGCCCCCTCCCGCACGTCCAGGGGCAGATCGGCGGCCAAGCCATGGCGCACCAGGTCTGCGCTGTGGAAGCCGGGGCGGCGCAGCAGCTCGGCCAGGGTGATCGAGCCCTTGATCGGGGCCTGGGTGGCAGCGATCACCGCAGGGGCGGCGGCATCACTGGCCTTGAGGCGCACGCTGTGCAATCGCTGCTTTTCTGCCTCAATTGCCCCTTGTTTGCGGCTGTAGATCTGCCAGCGACGATCGTCGATCAAGCCCAATTCGCGACCAAGGGGCGTCAAGCGGCGATCGGCATTGTCGCCGCGCAGCACCAGGCGGTATTCACTGCGGCTGGTGAGCACCCGATAGGGCTCCCGCAGATCCTTGGTCACCAGATCGTCGATCAACGTGCCGATGTAACTGCCCTGGCGTGGGAAGTGCACCGGCGTTTCGCCATGCACATAGCGCGCCGCGTTCAGCCCGGCCACCAGCCCTTGGGCAGCCGCCTCCTCGTAGCCGGTGGTGCCGTTGAGCTGGCCGGCGGCAAACAGGCCCGCCACTCGCTTGGTTTCCAGCGATGGTTTCAGCTGGGTGGCGGGTAGATAGTCGTAGTCCACGGCGTAGGCAGGCCGCAGCATCACACACTGCTCCAAGCCCGGCAGGCTGCGCAGCAGCTCCAATTGCAGCCGCTCCGGCAGACCGGTGGAAAAACCCTGCACATAGATCTCAGGGGTGTCACGGCCCTCCGGCTCCAGAAATATTTGATGGCTTTCCTTATCGGCAAAGCGCACGATCTTGTCTTCTATAGACGGGCAATAGCGGGGCCCCTTGCTGTCGATGAAGCCGCCATAGATTGGCGTGTGCTGCAAGTTGTCGCGGATAAGCTGATAGGTGGCGGCGGTGGTGCGGGTGAGGTAACAGCTCATCGGCTCGCCACTCACCCAGGCCTCCGGATCAAAGGAAAAGAAGCGATCCTGGGCGTCGCTGGGCTGCTCCTCCAATTGATGCAGGGCGATGCTGCGCCGGTCCACCCGTGCTGGCGTACCGGTTTTGAGCCGACCGGTGACAAACCCCAGGCCCTGCAGGGCTTCGGTTAGGCCCTGGGCGGCCTGTTCGCCAGCCCGCCCGGCTGACATCGATTGGTTACCCACCCATATCTGGCCGCCCAGGAAGGTGCCGGTGGTGAGGATCACGGCCGGCGCGGCATAGACGCTGCCGAAGTAGGTACCTACGCCGGCGATCCGTAAATCCCCCTGCTCCGCCGATCCCTCCGTTACCAGATCGGTCACCATCGCCTCGCGCAGCGCCAGGTTGGGGGTGTGCTGCAGCAACTGCAGCATCTGACGGGCGTACTGGCGCTTATCGGTTTGAGCGCGCAGGGCCCACACCGCCGGTCCGCGGCTGGCATTGAGCACCCGCTTCTGCAGGGCGGTGGCGTCGGCGAGGCGACCAATCACGCCGCCCAGGGCATCCACCTCATGCACCAGCTGGCTCTTGGCCGGACCACCCACCGCCGGATTGCAGGGTTGCCAGGCGATCCGATCCAGGTTGAGGCTGAACAGGGCCGTTTGCAGGCCCAGGCGTGCCGCGGTGAGGGCTGCCTCGCAGCCGGCATGGCCGCCGCCCACCACGATCAGTTCAAAGGTTTCGGTGGGCCGGGCGGAGCAGGTCATCCCATCACAGTTCATGCAATCAATTTATGGGCTGGATGGCTATGGGTGGATAAGCCAGGCAGCGGTCCAGGGCGCGCCTGTAGCTCTGCGGGCAGCGCCAGCAGCGATATTCAGAAATAAATAGGTTGCTCGCGAAATCTCTTGACGCAGCAGGAGCGCCATTCCCTTGGTAGCGCCACTGCCTTGGTAGCGCCACTGCATTGGGAGTGCCACTGCATTGGGGGGAAGAAAAAATCTATTCAGCACTCGTCGGTTAAGGAAGCTCTGAGCAACCTCCATTTCGTCGCCCCAACCAGCTGAGAGCCATTGCGGCATCAGGGCTCCATTTGACGGGGCTCGGTTTTTCAGAGCTTCCTTAAGGGGGCTATGGCGCTCTAATACTTCTCGGGTAATGAGAGCATTGTGATCTGGGATTTCTTAGCTGCCATTTCAGCGAGATAAAATAGATGATCGCTATCTATTATCTATTATCTATTATCTATTATCTATTATCTATTATCTATTATCTATTATCTCTGTCAATGGTCATTTAAGGGGGCAAGTTATTGATTCACGGGATGGAAGTTACGGTCAATTCAGAGGCATGTTCGAGTCTTAGCATGAACTCCAGGGCTCCACAGGTGAGGTGGAGAATCCCCCCTGGCCGGCCGCGTCGTAAAACTTCCAGTCGAGCGCCTGGTTTTACCCCCATGGCGATCAGGCGATTGCGCAGCACTGGATGACTGGGTAGCTGCTCCACCCGCACGGAGCATCCATCTCTGACAGAGCTGAGAACCACCGACTCAAAATCCCAATAAATCACTCTAGAGCCTGTGTGGATCCTCGCTCCGCAGTGCAGCAGCTCCCCAGCTCGCGGCTGTGGGGATCGCTGCTGTGGTGGCGTTGGCGCTGTTGCCCTGCGCCGGGCAGTGGTTCTGGGCAGTGGTTCCGGGCAGTGGTTGCCCAGCAGCGCCTTTGTTTCAACTCGACGATGAGGAAGCATCAATCGTGCATTTAACCCTTAAAAATTGACCCAACAGAATCCCTTGCTTTGCGCGCCCGCAGCTACGTTTCGGTCCTGTTGCCGCTGCTGGCAGCCCCCTGCCTCCTGGCAGCCTGTCGCCAGCCGCCCAAGCTGAGGCCCCCCCTGCCGGTAAGCACCGCCGTAGCCCAGCCGGCTCTGTTTGCCGAACAGGTGGGCAGCATCGGCAGCTTGGAAGCCGTGGAAAAAGTGCAGCTGGCCGCCCAGGCCGGCGGCCGCATCGAGCAATTGCTGGTGCAACAGGGTGATCTGGTGCGGGCCGGCCAACTGCTGGTGGTGCTCGATCAGAGTCAGCTGCAGGCGGAGGTGGCCAGCCTGCGGGCGGCCCGCTCCAAGGACCGCCTCAACTATGAACGCTTTGAATTTTTGGTCAATGCCGGTGCCGCCAGCGCCATCCAGCGCGATGAGATTCGCCAGCGCTTGATCGAAACCAGCGCCGGCCTCAAGGCCCGAGAAGCTGATCTGGCCTACAAAGACCTGCGCGCGCCAATTCAGGGAGAAATCGGCGACCTAAAGGTGAAGCGTGGCGATGTAATCAAGGCAGGCGATCCCTTGACGAGCTTGATCCTTAATCAACGGCTGTTTGTGCGCATAGATGTGCCGGCAAAGATGCGCAATAGGCTGCAACTGGGGCAAACCGTATTGCTGAGCGATCCGGACGCTAACCGGGAGCTGGCCCGCGCCAAGGTGACCTCGATCGATCCCAGCATCAAGGCCGGTGATCAGATGCTGCTGGTAAAGGCGGAGATCGCCAACCCCAGGGGCGAGCTCCGTAACGGCCTCAGGCTGCGGAGCCGGGTGGTGCTCAATCAGCGATCTCAGCTGTCGGTACCGGTGGCTGCCATCATCCAGGGATCTGGGCAAAGCTATGTATTCAAGCTCGGCAAACTGGCGGATCTGCAACGCAACCCAGGCCAAATAAAACCGGAGGCGTTGAAACAACTGCCGGCGGATCGTAGCTATGCCATCCAAACTCGGGTAACGCTTGGCCCCATTGCCAATAGCCGCTATCCAGTGCTTTCAGGCCTGTCTCCGGGCGATGTGATCATCACCAGTCAGCTGCTAAACCTGCGCCACGGCACGGCGGTTGCAGTTGCATCGGCTCAGGAAGGGCGTTGATTCATGTCTGCATCTAACACTTTCATTACCCGCCCCGTTCTAACCACGGTCTGCAGCCTGCTAATCGTGATTGCGGGGCTTATTGCCCTGCCAATACTGCCGATTGAAAGCCTGCCTGATATTGCGCCTCCCACGGTGAAAGTGAGTGCCCGCTATACGGGTGCCGACGCTGTGAGCGTGGAGCAGGGGGTTACCAACGTGCTGGAACAACAGATCAATGGGGTGGAGAACATGGAGTTCATCACCTCCAATAGCGCGGCGGATGGCAGCAGTTCCATCACTGTGTCTTTTGCCAGCGGCACCAATGGCGATATCAATCAGGTAAATGTGCAAAATCGGGTGGCCCTGGCCGAACCCCAGCTACCGGCGGAGGTGCGCCAAGCTGGCGTCACTGTTACCAAGGCATCCACCTCAATTCTATTGGTATATAATGTAGGTAGTACCGACGAGAAAAACCCCTTTAGTATTGAAACCATCAGCGGCTTGATGGATCAGGGCCTCACCGATGAAATAAAACGGGTGAAGGGGGTGGGGGATGTTGTCTATTTTGGTAATCGTAAGTTGGCGGTTCGCATCTGGCTGGATCCTGACAAGCTCAGCATGCATAATCTCAGCCCGGCGGATGTGCAAGCGGCTCTAAATAGCCAGAATCGTCTGGTGCCCGCCGGTCGCATCGGTGGTGCCCCGGCTCCTGCCGGTCAAAGCTATACCTTCACAATTCAATTGCAGGGGCGACTGACCACCAGTGAAGAATTTGAAAATCTGGTGCTTAAAAATACCAGTGATGGCGCCTTGGTGCGCCTTAAGGATGTGGGTCGAGTCAGCCTGGGTGGCGAAACCTACGACGTGAGCGCCACCGATATGCAGGGAGTGCCCTCGGTGGCCCTGGCGATCTACCAGCTCAGCGGCAGCAATGCCCTGGATGTCTCCCAGGGGGTGAAGCAGGTGATCGAGCAGTTTCGCGGCGATCTCCCACCGGGTATGAAGGTGGAGAAGATCTATGACATCACCGACTTTGTCCGCGCCTCTATTCAAGGGGTTTCTAATTCCCTGCGAGACGCCATTGTGCTCGTGGTGCTGATTCTGTTTCTATTTTTGCAAGACTGGAAGGCCACTCTTGTGCCGGCAATCGCAATACCAGTGGCCCTGATAGGCACTTTTGCCTTCGTTAAACTATTTGGATTTTCGCTAAACCAGCTCACCTTATTTGGCCTGGTATTGGCCACGGGCTTGGTGGTGGATGATGCCATCACCGTAATTGAAGACACCTCCACTAAGAAAGCCGAGGGGCTCACGGCTCTCCAGGCGGCCAAAGCCACCATGGATGAGCTGTTTGCTGCGGTCCTGGCTACATCTCTGGTGCTATTTGCAGTATTTTTGCCGGTGCTCTTCTTCCCGGGCGCCACCGGCACTATCTACAAGCAATTTGCGGCCACGATTATTTTTGCCATAGCGATCTCCACGTTTAACGCCATCAGCTTCTCTCCGATGCTCTCGGCGCTGCTGCTGGCCCAGGAGGGCAATCCCCCCAGCCGCTACACCTATACCTGGGCGGGCCTGGGCCTGGGCTTTTGCTATGGGCTGTTGCTGGGCGGCGGTGCCCTTGGCGCCCTGGCGGTGGTGGCCCTGGGCGGGCTGCTCGGCTATGGCCTCAGCCTGGCCAGCGGTAGATCCTTGCTGGGGCCATTCCTGCTGGCTTCCGCCCTGGTGAGCATCGTCGTTGCCGATCTGGAGTCGCCGGCAAAGGTGTTGCTATTTAGTGGTATTGGCAGCGCCATCGGTTGGTTCACCCCAGTTATCTTTAGCCGCTTTAATGTTCTATATGCCAAATTGGAGGGCGGCTACATCGGCGGCCTGGGCTGGGTGTTAAGTCACCGCCGGCTGGTGATGGCAGGTTTGGCGGTGGGGGTGGTGCTCACCGGGGTTGCCTTTGGCTCGATCCCCTCCGGTTTTGTGCCCGTGGAAGACCAGGGTTACGCGATTGGCATCCTGCAGGCCCCCGATGGTGGCTCGGAGGAGGGCACCCGAGCCACCAATCGCCGCGTGGCGGAGGTACTGCGCCAGGAATCCTCGATTGAGGCCGCGGCGGTGTTCTCAGGGTTCAGCTTGGATGGCAATGCGCCAAACAGAGGTTTGTTCTTCTTTGGTACCAAGAACTGGCAAGACCGCAGTGGTCCGGGTCAGACTATGCAGGAAATTGTGAGGCGACTGAATAGCAAGCTTGCCTCCATTGATCAAGCTCGTGTATTTGTGGTCGAACCCCCCTCGATTCCGGGTTATGGAGCCTCCGGGGGGTTTGAGTTTCAGCTGCTGGATCGCAGCGGCGGCAGCCTCAGCGTGCCAGATTTCTACGCTGCCGCTGGCAGGTTGATCGCCGATGCCAATGCCACAGGTGAGTTCACTAATGTGTACACACAGTTTAGCCCCGAATCGCCGCAACTAAACATTAAGGTAGATCGCGATCGGCTGGCATCGCTGGGTATTGACTACGGCAAGGCCATGCAAACCCTCAGCATTAACTTTGGCGGCGCTTACGTGAATGACACCTTCCAAGAGGGTAAGGTGCGACGCATTTATCTCCAGGCCGATGACGCCCCCCGCTCCACTCCTCAGCGGCTAGATGAGCTCTCGATTGCCGCTGCCAGCGGAGAGCCAATCCCCCTATCGGAATTTATTAGCGTTGAACCGATCACGGGCCCCTCGGTGATCCCGCACTTCAACCTATACCGATCAATAAAATTGGAGGGTTCCCCGGCTCCGGGTAAGAGCTCTGGTCAGGCGATTAAAGGAATGCAACAGATATTTCAGCAGCTCAATCTCCAGGGCATTAACTTTGACTGGACGGGCATCTCGCGGGAGGAGATAAAGGCTGGTGCCCTGGCGATCGCGATTTTCGCCATGGGAATAATTGTGGTTTACCTGGTGCTTGCCGCCCAGTACGAAAGCTACAGTGATCCGCTGATTATTTTGATGACGGTGCCCACCGCCATGCTCGGGGCCCTGCTGTTTTTGGCCCTGCGCGGCGAAGTGCTTAATATTTATGCCCAGGTGGGCCTAGTTATGCTGATCGGCCTGGCGGCCAAGAACGGCATCTTGATTGTTGATCTAGCCAACCAGCGCATGGAGCAGGGCATGGGCGCCCTGGCGGCGGCCCAGCAGGCGGCCCAGTCTCGGCTGCGGCCGATTGTGATGACTGCCATCTCCTCTTTGTTCGGATTCCTGCCCCTGGTGCTGGCATCCGGTGCCGGGGCCCGCAGCCAGGCTTCTCTAGGCACGGTGGTATTTGGCGGCCTGTTGGTGGCCACCCTGTTATCGCTGTTTGTGGTGCCAGTGTTTTTTGTAGTTATGAAACAGTGGCTCCAGCCAGCTGAGTCCAGATGAGCCGTCCAATCGAGCCGAGGCGTGTAGTGGCTGCCGCCCTGATTGGCGGTGGCGGCGGCCTGGTGTTGGCGGGGCTGTTGCTGCTGGTGATTCAGAACACCCCGGTGCAATTGCCGCCAGATCGCATGTTCTGGCAACTGTTGCTGTTGGGGCTGGGAGGTGGCCTGGCCGGCCTGGCGATCGAGTCAATCCGAGAACTACAGCAGGCCAGCCCCGAGAGCGAGTATCACCACCGCCAGCGCTTGGGCCGGCGGCGGTCTAGTCAAGCTCCACCGCCACCAGATCGCCTGGATCCCCCCCGAGATCCCTGAGTAGACCCACCCGGTTCCAGCATCTGATTCAACGCATCCCTACCTCGATCAAGGCACTCCTAGCTCCGTACAACGCACCACCAACCCCTTTGCGCACCACAACCCCCTGTTAGCGCACCACCAACACTGGTAAGCGGCTACCGGTGAGCACCTTCTGGGTTTCGCTGCCCAAAAACAGAGCACTTAGGCCTCGCCTGCCATGGCTGGCCATAACGATCAAATCAGCTGCACATCGCTGCGCGGCCGCCAGGATCGCCTCATGGGGTAGGGGGTTGATGCCGCTCTCAATGGCGGCATCGATGCCAACGGCTGCCGCCTGGGCCCGGGCAGCAGCCAAAATCTTTTCCCCCTGCTTGTGGCTGGCGCTCACCAGCAGCTCCACGGTGTTGGGGTCCAGCTGCTCCCCAAAACCACCCAATAACCCTGGCAGGCCTGGATCGGCGTGGAAGAAGGTGATCCGTGCCCCCAGGCTGCGGGCCAGATCCACGGCCCTGGCCACCGCCTGATCGGATAGCTCGGAGCCATCAACGGCGACCAACAGATGGCGGAAGCTCATGGCAGTTAGCCGTGCTCAAGCCAATCTTGATCACTTTTGCTCAGCTTGGGCCCTGCCAACCGGCCAGATGGGCAGCTGATCTGGAACGGGCCAAGGTGCGTGCCGCCGGCAGGGCCGGCTCCAGGTGCAGGGAGCTGAACGGCGGTAAGGAGCGGCTACGCAGCCAAGCCCCCCAGCGAAATTCATGGACGGGAATCAAGGGAGCCGCTGCGATCACCCCCTCCTTCTTCAGTTTCCAAACCAGGGAGCGAAAGGGATCGTCCTGCAGGCCCAGCAGGTTGGCGGGCAGGGCAGCCGGGGGCATTGGACCGACGCCGCGACCATCGTGCAGGTAGAGCCAACCCCGCAGTTGCAATTCCTCCAACACCAGCTTTGGATCCTCGCTGGCTACCTCCAAGACCACATAGCCAAAGGCGCTAGCCGCCGGTTCCAGCTCCAACAGGGCCCGTAAGCGGTGATGGCGGTCGATCATCCACGCTTCGCCCTTGGCACTGCGGGCCAGGGGCACGGGCTTGCTGAGCAGATAGCTGCGGCGCTCTTGGCTGGATTCCTCGCCGAAGTCTTTCTGTCGATTGCGAACCTCCGCCAACCCGACACATAGCTGGGTGGGATGTAGCTGGGCCAGGGGCAGCTCCAGCAAGGGCTGGGCCGGATCTGGGGCCGGCAGGGGCTGAAAGGGCGGCAGCCGCAGCACCATGAACTACCAGAAAGACGATTACCAGAATGACAGCCTCACCCGAGAGTGCCCCTGGGGATCAACCCTGGCTCAGCAGGGTGCCCAGACCGATCTGGTGAAGTATGCCCTGGCCGGTAATGGCCTCGGTGAGCACCCCGATCACAAAGCCGAGCATGGCGGCACGACCGTTACACAGCTCGGCGGCCCGCAGCTGTTCGGCATGGATCTGAGCGGCGGCGGCGTTCTCAAACCAGCTGGCGTCCGACTGGGGGGAACGGGTCATGGTGAATTTCAATGAATTACTAACTCATTGTAACGAAGATTGTCAAAGGCTTGACCCAGGGGGCTTTTGTGGGTGCGGGTTTCAGCATCCGGCTGTTGACCCTGCCGTCTTTGGTCGGTGTCTTCTGCCGGCGTCTGTTGCCATTGGCGGGGTGCGGCGCTCGATTGCGGCGGGCGCCTGTTCTGCTGGGCGGCTGCGACACCTGGATGGGCTGCCGCGGCGCCTGGCTGGTAGTGGCCTGTGATGCGGCCGACAGTCGTCGGGCGGTTTTGCAGCGATAGGGTCCTTTTCAAGCGCATTTGGCCATGCATCCGGCTCCTGGCAATCCCGACCCCCTTTCCCTGTTGAGCGAAGCGGCCGCTGGCCGCCTCGGCCTGCTGATCTGCGGCCACGGCAGTCGCAATCGCCTGGCGGTGGCCGAGTTTGCCGAGCTGGCTGGGGCCCTGCGCCAAAGGATGCGGCCGCTGCCCCTGGAGTACGGCTACCTGGAATTTGCCCAGCCGATCCTGCGCGATGGCCTGGAAGCGCTCAGGGCCCAGGGGGTGCAACACATTCTGGCGGTGCCGGCGATGCTGTTCGCCGCGGGTCATGCCAAAAACGACATCCCCTCGGTACTGAACACCTGGGCCGCTGAAACCGGTATCCGGGTTGATTACGGCCGTGAGCTGGGGGTGGACCTGAAAATGATCCAGGCCGCCGGCCAGCGCCTGCGGGAGGCGATCGAGCGGGACGATCAGCAGGCCCTGGCCTCAGGCCAGCAACCAGTACCCCTGCACGACACCCTGCTGGTGGTGGTGGGCCGCGGCTCCTCAGACCCCGATGCCAACTCCAATGTGGCCAAGGTGACCCGGATGCTGGTGGAGGGTTTTGGCTTTGGCTGGGGGGAGACCGTCTACTCGGGCGTCACCTTCCCATTGGTGGAGCCAGGCCTGCGCCACGCCGTCAAGCTGGGCTTCCGGCGCCTGCTGGTGTTCCCCTACTTCCTCTTCTCTGGGGTGCTGGTGAGTCGCATCCGCCAACACACGGAGCGGGTGGCGGCAGACCATCCCGAGCTTTCCTTTGTGCAAGCCGGCTATTTGGCCCAGGCTGCCGGCGTGCTCGACACCTTCGTGGAGCGGGTTGAGGAGATAGTCCGCGGCGATACCAATATGAACTGTTCCCTGTGCAAATACCGGGCCCAGGTGCTCGGCTTTGAAACCGAGGTGGGGGCACCTCAGCACAGTCATCACCACCACGTGGAGGGCTTGCCTGAGAGTTGCAAACTCTGTGAAAACGAGTGCACCGGCGCCTGCCAGCCCGATGGCCTGCCGCTACCCCTTGCCGCCGTGGCTCCAGATCAAAGCGGGGGCACTGGCGATGCCCATCCCGATCACGAGGGTCACCACCATCACGAGGGTCACCACCATCACGAGGGGCATCACGATCCCAGCAGCCATCACGAGGGGCATCACCATCACCCGGTTTATCCCCACGCCGACCACCCCCTGGGGCCCCGCACCCTGCGCAAAGGCAACGGCTGAGCGGCGGCACCTGGAGCAAGCCTGCCCAGAGCCAACAACCCAGTTAAAGGAGCTCCGCCCAGGCGAGAACCGGGCCCAGCAAGCGCTCAGATAACTAATCTTTATCTATTTTGCTTTTCCCCGTTTGGCCGAAGATTTCCGCAATCCATGGATCGGTTTTCCCCAGGGAATCAACTTTGTCCCGCCACTGCAGCTGATTCCCTGGGGAATTATCACTTCAGGTGCCGAGGCACTTGACAGGAACCAGCATCTGGATCATGTGCGACCTGTGCGCTCGATAAGCTGCAGCTCTAGCCAGTGGTGACGGTCTTTCTCAGGCCAGAACGCCGTGATTCCGGCCTGCCCAGCCAACTTTGACTTTTCCCACTCCCACGTGCCTTAGTGGGAAGATCGGCAGGCAGCGAGGGACAACGAATGGGGATGGATCAAAGTCGAATGGAGATGAATCAGTATCGAGAGCAGATGGATAGGGATCGAGCGGAGGTGAATCAATTTAAAGCGAATTCGGAGCGACCACGCGGAGATGTGGATCACCCTCGGGTGAACATGGATCAGCCTCGGGTGAATGTGGACAAGTGTAGTGGGAATATGAATCAACTCCAGATGAATATAGGGCAGTTTCAAGCGGCAAAGGTTCGCCCTCGGGTGGATAAGACCCGGCTTCGGGTTAAAAAGAATCTGCATCGTGCGGATAGCGATCGACTGCCACAGATTGCATTAAAGTCCGGATCTGGCTCAGTTGGCTTTGCTCTGGAGGGATTATTCAACTTGGAACAGTGCCAGCGGGAGGTAAATATTCCTGAAACAATTGGCCCAGAAGAAATTGGTCCAGAGGCAACTGATCCGGAAGCAACTGATCCAGCGGTAATTGGTCCGGAAGTGATTGTTGCGGAAGCAATTGGCCTAGATATAATTGGCA